>NZ_JASCPA010000048.1:0-40632 GCF_029959715.1 Pseudomonas sp. PS02288
TTTTTTAACCCCCCCCGCGGCTGTGATTCCCGCCCCCCACCGCTTTGCTCCACCGCGCCCCCCCCCCCCCGGGGGGGGCGGGCGGGGCAAGCATCAAGCGTCAGGCCTGTTCGACCACGTACTTGGACAGGCGCGGGTCGTTCTTCATGACTTCCAGTGTGGCCGCGTGGACATCCGCCGCGGTGGCATTGGCGTTGCTGAATATCTGGTTGAAGTGCTCGTGGGTGACGCTGGAGAAGTAGGCGCGATCCTCCGGCTTGATGCCGAGCACGACGGCGTAGCTGGTCAGCGCCTCGCCTTCGCCCTTGGCCATGTCCTCGGAGACTTCGTCGAGCATGCCGCTCAGGGCAATCAGCGACTTGCCGCCGTAGGTCAGCTTGCCGTCGGTGGAGCAGCCGTTGGTGCCGGAGGTCATGCCGAAGGTGGCGTTGCCGGAGGTGCCGTTGGTGATCGAGGCGACGATGTGCGAAGGCGTGCCGCGCTGGCCTTCGAAGAGCATGTTGCCCCAGCCGCAATTCGGGCCGCCGGGCGCTTCGGCCAGGGCGTTGAAGGAAACCGCAGCGAGCAGACTACCGAGCAGAATTTTATTCATGATTATTTCTCTACCGTATCGGAAGGATGGAACCGGGTTGAGCTGCACGACGATCGCTACGACGGGAAGGCGATCACCCTCGGGCAACACGGCGCAACCGTCGGAAATCCGACGGAGGCGCACGCTTTTGAGGTTAGCCGAGCGCTGCGGTTCCGTGCGACGGCAACTATCCGGTGGATGACGCGAGCCGGGCGGGCGGGCGCTTGCCAGTGTCGTCCGCCCAGCGCCAGAATGCGGGCGTCATTCCCCGCGGCGCGCGCCGCTCGAAAAGGATTCCCGATGCCCCAGCCCTTCGCTGCCGTGCTGCGTCTCGCGCCCGATGCGCTAACCCGTCCGTTCGCTCCCGATCAATTCAACTTCACCACCACCGATGACCTGGAGCCGTTCCGCGGCGTGCTCGGGCAGGAGCGTGCCGTCGAGGCACTGCAGTTCGGCGTCGCCATGCCGCGTGCAGGCTACAACGTGTTCGTCATGGGCGAGCCCGGCACCGGTCGCTTCTCCTTCGTCCAGCGCTACCTGAAGGCCGAGGCCAAGCGCCTGGAAACGCCGGCCGACTGGGTGTACGTCAACCATTTCGACGAACCGCGCGAGCCGCGCGTGCTGCAGCTGCCGCCGGGCAGCGCGGACGCCTTCGTCGGCGACCTCGACCACTTGATCGACAACCTTCTGGCGACCTTTCCCGCGGTCTTCGAGCATCCCGCCTACCAGCAGAAGAAGAGCGCCATCGACCGCGCCTTCAACCAGCGCTACGACCGCGCCCTGGACGTCATCGAGCGGCTGTCGCTGGAGAAGGACATCGCCCTCTACCGCGACAACACCAACATCGCCTTCACTCCGATGAAGGACGGCAAGGCACTGGACGAAGCCGAGTTCGCCCAGTTGCCGGAAGCCGAGCGCGAGCGCTATCACCAGGACATCGCCGAGCTGGAGGAGCGCCTCAACGAGGAGCTCGCCAGCCTGCCGCAATGGAAACGCGAGTCAAGCAACCAGCTGCGCCAGCTCAACGAAGAGACCATCACCCTGGCGCTGCAGCCGGTGCTTGCGCCGCTGTCGGAGAAGTACGCTGAGAACGCCGGTGTCTGCGCCTATCTGCAGGCGATGCAGGTCGACCTGCTGAAAACCGTGGTCGATCAGCTGATCGACGACAACCGCACCGACGCGCAGCGCCGCCAGGGCCTGGAAGACCAGTACAGCCCCAGCCTGGTGGTGGCGCACCACGCCAACGGCGGCGCACCGGTGGTGTTCGAGCCGCATCCGACCTACGACAACCTGTTCGGCCGCATCGAGTACGGCACCGATCAGGGGGCGCTCTACACCAGCTACCGCCAGTTGCGCCCGGGCGCGCTGCACCGCGCCAACGGCGGCTTCCTGGTGCTGGAAGCGGAGAAGATGCTCAGCGAGCCCTTCGTCTGGGAGGCGCTCAAGCGCGCCATTCATTCGCGCCAGCTGAAGATGGAATCGCCGCTGGCCGAGCTTGGCCGGCTGGCCACGGTGACCTTGGCGCCGCAGGTGATCCCGCTGCAGCTCAAGGTGATCATCATCGGTTCGCGCCAGCTCTACTACACGCTGCAGGACGTCGATCCGGACTTCCAGGAGATGTTCCGCGTGCTGGTCGACTTCGACGAAGACATCATGCTCGCCGACGAGAGCCTCGAGCAGTTCGCCCAGTTGCTCAAGACGCGCACCTCGGAAGAAGGCCTCGCGCCGCTGACCGCTGCCGCCGTCGCGCGCCTGGCGACCTACAGTGCGCGCCTCGCCGAGCACCAGGGGCGACTCTCGGCGAAGATCGGCGACCTGTTCCAGCTGGTCAGCGAGGCTGACTTCATCCGCCAACTGGCCGGTGAGGCGACTACCGACGCCGGTCACATCGAGCGTGCGCTGCGTGCCAAGGCGACGCGCACCGGGCGGGTCTCGGCACGGATTCTCGACGACATGCTCGCCGGGATCATCCTCATCGATACCGAAGGCGCGGCCATCGGCAAGTGCAACGGGCTCACGGTGCTGGAGGTCGGCGATTCGGCATTCGGCGTGCCGGCGCGGATCTCCGCCACGGTCTACCCGGGCGGCAGCGGCATCGTCGACATCGAGCGCGAGGTCAACCTCGGCCAGCCGATCCACTCCAAGGGCGTGATGATCCTCACCGGCTACCTGGGCAGCCGCTACGCCCAGGAGTTTCCCCTGGAAATCTCCGCGAGCATCGCCCTGGAACAGTCCTACGGCTATGTCGACGGCGACAGCGCTTCGCTCGGCGAGGTCTGTACGCTGATATCCGCGCTCTCGCGGACACCGCTCAAGCAGTGCTTCGCCATCACCGGGTCGATCAACCAGTTCGGCGAGGTGCAGGCCGTCGGCGGGGTCAACGAGAAGATCGAGGGCTTCTTCCGCCTCTGCGAAGCGCGCGGGCTGACCGGCGAGCAGGGCGCGATCATTCCCTACGCCAACATCGCCACCCTGATGCTCGACGAGCGCGTGCTGCAGGCCGTGCGCTCCGGCCAGTTCAACGTCTACGCGGTGCGCCACGTGGACGAGGCGCTGAGCCTGTTGCTCGGCGAGCCGGCCGGCTCACCGGACGAGCAAGGGCGCTTTCCGACCGGCAGCGTCAACGCGCGCGTGGTCCAGCGGCTGCGGGAAATCGCCGAGATGGGCATGGAAGACGACAGCAAGGACGCCGCGGAGAAGGACAAACCGACGCAAGGCTGATCGACGTTCGGCTGCCTTGGGAATGCTCGGCGCAATTGCTGGTCACAGGATGAAGCGGCGACGGCGCTGTCCGTCGCTGTTCCATCAGGGCCGCGCGGATAATCCGGCGGGCCACTTCTGCGCCATGTGTTCACCGCTCGCGGTGTGTGGCAGAACCAAGGACCCAGCGAGGAACGCCGCCATGTCGCGCACCCTCTGCCTCACCCGCGAATGCCTTGGGATGACGACCCGCATCGAATGCGTGATCCGTCCCCTCAACGGCGACAACGGGCTTTGGACGCTTCTCTGCGCCGCCGGCGTGTCCGGTGCACAACCTTCCGCCATCAAGGTACAGGGGCCGTTCCACGGTCCCTTCGTCGCCGAGGGCGTGCTCGATGCCATTGCCGAATGCCTGGCGGTTCAGGGCTACGCCGTCTGCGAGGAACCGCAGATCTGGCGCCTGCACATGCAGGGCGAGCTGCGCAAGCTGACCCGGCCGCGCCAGTCTCAGGCGGGTAGCTACGCGCTCCAGCCTGAAAACTGATCTTCTTCCGAGCACTTCGGGCGGAGCCGTTTCCGCTCCGCCGATTTTGTTCGTCCCGATAACCGCTCCCGGCGAGAGGCGAGGCGACGCTCCGCACGCCTTGCCGCTGGCGCTTTGCTGGGTATACTCGCGGCATTTTTCGCGGAGCTGAACCATGGAACGCTTTTTCGAGAATGCTATGTACGCCACGCGCTGGCTGCTGGCGCCCATCTATTTCGGCCTGTCGTTCGCCCTGCTTGCGCTGTGCCTGAAGTTCTTCCAGGAGGTCTATCACATCCTCCCGAACGTCTTCGAGAAGGCCGAATCCGACCTGATCCTGGTGTTGCTCTCGCTGATCGACATGGCGCTGGTCGGCGGCCTGATCGTGATGGTGATGATCTCCGGCTACGAGAACTTCGTCTCGCAACTGGACATCGAAGAGGGCAAGGAAAAGCTCGACTGGCTGGGCAAGATGGATTCCAGCTCGCTGAAGATGAAGGTGGCGGCTTCGATCGTGGCGATTTCCTCGATCCACCTGCTGCGGGTGTTCATGGACGCGCAGAAGATCGAAAACGATAAGCTGCTCTGGTACGTGGTGATCCACATGACCTTCGTCCTGTCCGCCTTCGCCATGGGTTACCTGGACCGACTGACCAAACACTGATTTCTCCGGTCTCATGGCTATCGTCCCACCTGCCAGGAGACCGCGATGACCCTCGCCCAACTGCAGCAACTGGCCTTGGCCGGTGACATCCATGAGCTGAACCTGCTCTCGCTCGAGGGCGGTTTCTACGTCCTGCAGGCACTCACCGCCGACGGCAATGCGCGTCTCGAGGACGATCAGGGGCGCGTGTCGCACCTGCGCTCGCTGGACCACGCGCGCTTCGTGCTGCGCGAGGTGCCCGAGCTGCCGCTGTACCTGTTGCAGTTCTCCGCCTACGACGAAATGGTCGGCATGGCCCCGCGCAGCGAGTCGCCGCTCAAGGTGAAGGTCAGCGCCCGCGCCCTCGACGGCTGAGCGCGCGTGGCGGGTGTGGTAGTCTGCGGGCCTTTTTTTACGGAGACAGCAGATGAGCACAGTGGACCTGAACAGCGACGAAACCCGCGTCAGTTACGGCATCGGCCGCCAGCTCGGCGACCAGCTGCGTGACAACCCGCCGCCCGGCGTGAGTATCGACGCGGTGCTCGCCGGTCTGACCGACGCCTTCGCCGGCCAGCCGAGCCGTGTCGACCAGGCCGCCATGGCCGCCAGCTTCAAGGTGATTCGCGAGCGCATGCAGGCCGAGGCCCAGGCGAAGGCCGACGCCGCCGCTGGCGAAGGTCGTGCCTATCTTGTGGAGAACGCCAAGCGCGAAGGCGTGATTACGCTGCCTTCCGGGCTGCAGTACGAAGTGCTGACAGCGGGCGAGGGCGCCAAGCCTACGCGTGAGGACAGCGTTCGCACCCACTACCACGGCACCCTGATCGACGGCAGCGTGTTCGACAGCTCCTACGCCCGTGGCGAGCCGGCCGAGTTTCCGGTGGGCGGCGTGATCGCCGGCTGGACCGAGGCGCTGCAACTGATGGGTACCGGCAGCAAATGGCGTCTGCACGTACCGAGCGAACTGGCCTACGGCGGCCAGGCGGCGGGCAGCATTCCGCCGCACAGTGTGCTGGTGTTCGACGTCGAGCTGCTCGACATCCTCTGAGTCGAATCCTCCGATGACCGTCCGCCGACGGTCATCGCTCAGGCAGGCAGGCGGCTCAGCAGAGCACCTTCGGATTCCTGGCATTGACGCCTGCCGCAGCTGGCGCAGTTCAGTTCGCTATTGGGGCGCAATGCCCGCGCGTAGCAGAACAGGAACAGGTTGCGCACCAGCTCCTTGACGATCATGGGTTCGCAGGAATTCAGGCCGGCCAGGTCGAGGTCGCCCTGATCCCGCAGCTCGTCGAGCGCTTCCTCCTCCAGTACCGCACAGACTTCCCCGGTTTCCCGATGCAGGATGCGCAGGTAAGGGTGTGGGCGTTCCAGCCAGGCATCAATCAGATAGGTCATGGTTCATCTCCGGTGAGTGGTTGGAGATGAGAATAATTCCTATTGCTGGAATAGCAAGCGTCTATTTCACAATCCGCCATCCGTGCGCGCCAAACCCTTTGCAGGCGCGCGCTTTCGGGCGTGCGCCCGGATGTCACGCCCGGAAATACCAGGCGTGAGTGCCACCGGGCGCGGTGTGATGAGCGGTTGGATTCAGTGCGTGCGGGCGACGGCGAAGCGGGTCAGTTCGACCAGCGCATCGCGGTAGACGCTGGCGGGCAGCGCTTCCAGGCAGGTGATGGCGCGATCCGCGTGTTCGCGCGCGAGGCGGGCGGTGTAGTCGAGGGCGCCGGAGGCCTCGACGGCTTCACGGATGCTGTCGAGGTCTTCGATGCCGCCTTTCTGGATCGCATGGCGCACCAGGGCGGCCTGCTCGGCGGTGCCTTCGCGCAGGGTGTAGATCAGTGGCAGTGTCGGCTTGCCTTCGGCGAGGTCGTCGCCGACGTTCTTGCCGAGGGTTTCGGCGTCGCCCTTGTAGTCGAGCAGGTCGTCGACCAGCTGGAAGGCGATTCCCAGATGATCGCCAAACGTCTGCAGGGCCTCGCTCTGCTCGGGGCTCGCTTCGGCCAGTGCTGCGGCGCTGTGGGTCGAGGCCTCGAAGAGCATCGCGGTCTTGCCGCGGATGACTTCCATGTAGGTCTCTTCGGTGGTGCTGGCGTCGCGGATCTTCGAGAGCTGCAGCACTTCGCCTTCGGCGATCACGCGTGTCGCCTGGGAGATGATGCGCATGACCTGCATCGAGCCCAGCTCCACCATCATTTCGAAGGAGCGTGCATAAAGAAAGTCGCCGACCAGCACGCTGGGCGCATTGCCCCACATGGCGTTCGCGGTCGAGCGGCCGCGGCGCATGCCCGACATGTCGACGACGTCATCGTGCAGCAGGGTCGAGGTGTGCAGGAATTCGATGGTGGCTGCCAGCAGGCGCAGCGAGTCGCCTTCCAGGCCGAGGGCCTTGCCGGACAGCAGCACTAGCAGGGGGCGCATGCGTTTGCCGCCCGCGGAGATGATGTAGTCGCCGATCTTTTCCACCAGGGGGACGCGGGAGCTGAGCTGTTTACGGATGATTCCGTCGACAGCGGTAAAATCGTCCGCCACCACGTTATAGAAGGCCTGGGGTTGCATTGGCGAGTCGTACTCCTATGGATTGCGCGGCATGCTAGGGGCCGGGTCCGGCACTGTCAAGGCGAGGCCGGACGGTGCTTGCGCGTACAACCTGGCTTGCGTACAATCGCGCACCCCGAACTTCCCTGGGCATTTCCCTGCCTTACGCAATTGCCTGGTGTCTATCCGGCCCCAGGCAGCCATGCCAGCCGCCAACTCTTCCTACAAAGCGCTGGGTGAGCAGGATCAACGGAGATATTCCATGTACGCTGTAATCGTTACCGGTGGCAAGCAATACAAAGTCGCCGAAGGTGAATTCCTCAAGGTCGAGAAGCTGGAAATCGCCACTGGCGAATCCGTGACTTTCGATCGCGTTCTGCTGGTCGGCAATGGTGACGACGTCACCATCGGTGCGCCGGTAGTCGACGGTGCCAAGGTCGTCGCTGAAGTGGTCTCTCAAGGCCGTCACGATAAGATCCGTATCATCAAGTTCCGTCGTCGTAAGCACCACATGAAACGTCAGGGCCACCGTCAGTGGTTCACCGAAATCAAGATCACTGGCATTCAGGCCTGATCCCTTTTAGGAGGCTATGACTCATGGCACACAAAAAAGCTGGCGGTTCTACCCGCAACGGTCGCGACTCAGAAAGCAAACGCCTTGGCGTTAAGCTGTTCGGCGGCCAGGTCATCAAGGCCGGTAACATCATCGTGCGTCAGCGCGGTACCCAGTTCCACGCCGGTTATGGCGTTGGCATGGGCAAGGATCACACCCTGTTCGCGAAAGTGGCCGGCGTGGTCAAGTTCGAAGTGAAGGGCGAGTTCGGCCGTCGCTACGTGAGCGTCGTCGCGGCCTGATCGCGGCGTTGCTGAAGAAGCCCTGTCTTGCGACGGGGCTTTTTCGTTTCTGTATCCTATCGTTTTTTTCAGCCCGCCCGAGGGCGGGAGGCGTTCCATGAAATTCGTCGATGAAGTATCGATCGTTGTAAAAGCAGGTGATGGCGGCAATGGCTTGATGAGCTTCCGCCGCGAAAAATTCATCGAGAAGGGTGGCCCCAACGGCGGCGATGGCGGTGACGGAGGCTCCATCTATATGGAGGCCGACGAGAATCTCAACACGCTGGTCGACTACCGCTATACCCGTCGCTTTGATGCGCAGCGCGGCGAGAACGGTGGCAGCAAGGACTGCACCGGGCACAAGGGTGACGATCTGGTGCTGCCGGTCCCGGTGGGCACCACGGTCATCGATGCCAATACCCAGGAAATCATCGGCGACCTGACCAAGCCCGGCCAGCGGCTGTTGGTGGCGCAGGGCGGCTGGCACGGTCTGGGCAATACCCGCTTCAAGTCGAGCACCAATCGGGCGCCGCGGCAGACCTCCCCGGGTAAGCCGGGCGAGATGCGCGATCTCAAGCTGGAGCTGAAGGTGCTTGCCGATGTTGGCTTGCTCGGCCTGCCGAATGCCGGCAAGAGCACTTTCATCCGCTCGGTGTCGGCGGCCAAGCCGAAGGTGGCGGACTACCCCTTCACCACGCTGGTGCCGAACCTGGGCGTGGTTAGCGTCGGTCGCTACAAGAGCTTCGTCATCGCCGACATCCCCGGCCTGATCGAAGGTGCCGCCGAGGGTGCCGGTCTGGGTATCCGTTTTCTCAAGCATCTGGCGCGCACGCGCCTGCTGCTGCATCTGGTGGACATGGCGCCGCTGGACGAGAGCGATCCGGCCGAGGCGGCTGCGGTGATCATCCACGAGTTGGAGAAGTTCAGCCCGTCGCTGGCCGAGCGCGACCGTTGGCTGGTGCTGAACAAGGCTGACCAGGTCCTTGAGGAGGAGCGCGAGGCTCGCGTCAAGGCGGTGGTCGAACGGCTCGACTGGAAAGGCCCGGTGTACGTGATTTCCGCGCTGGCGCGCGAAGGGACCGAGGCGCTCAGCCAGGACATCATGCGTTACCTCGACGAGCGTACCGTGCGCCTGGCCGAGGAGCCGGAGTACGCCGAGGCGCTGGCCGAGCTCGATCAGCGCATCGAGGATGAGGCGCGCGCCCGTCTGCAGGCGCTGGACGACCAGCGTGCCCTGCGCCGTGCAGGGCTGAAGAGCGCCGACACCGTAGAGGACGAAGACGACTTCGACGATGACGAGGATGATGGCGACGGGCCGGAAATCTTCTACGTGCGCTGAGATTTCTCGGGAGCGGGATGGCCGGTCCTTTCCGCTGTGTGCATCTGGACTGGGATGGAATCATGCGGGACAAGGTGACCGGCGCGCAGCGCTGGGTGGTGAAGATCGGCAGCGCGCTGCTGACCGCCGACGGGCGTGGACTGGATCGCGCGGCCATGGCGGTGTGGGTCGAGCAGATGGTCGCGCTGCGGGCGGCGGGCGTGGAGCTGGTGCTGGTGTCGTCCGGCGCGGTGGCGGCGGGCATGAGCCGTCTCGGCTGGACGGCTCGTCCCAAGGCCATGAACGAGCTGCAAGCGGCGGCTGCGGTCGGGCAGATGAGCCTGATCCGAGCCTGGGAATCGAGTTTCGCCGAGCACGAGCGGCAGACCGCGCAGATCCTGCTGACGCATGACGATCTGTCCGACCGCAAGCGTTACCTGAACGCGCGCAGCACTCTGCGCACTCTGGTCGACGTCGACGTGATCCCGGTGATCAACGAGAATGACACGGTGGTCACCGACGAAATCCGTTTTGGCGACAACGACACGCTGGCGGCGCTGGTCGCCAACCTGGTCGAGGCCGATCTGCTGGTGATCCTCACCGACCGCGACGGCATGTTCGATGCCGATCCCCGTCTGAATCCCGATGCCGTACTGATTTCGGAGGCCCGTGCCGACGATCCGGCGCTGGATGCCGTCGCGGGCGGTACCGGCGGCGCCTTGGGGCGTGGCGGCATGCAGACCAAGCTGCGCGCGGCGCGTCTGGCGGCGCGTTCGGGTGCCTACACCGTCATCGTCGGCGGGCGCATCGAGCAGGTACTGGTGCGCCTCAAGGCGGGGGAGCTGCTCGGTACGCTGCTGGCGCCCGAGCGTGATCCGCTGGCGGCGCGCAAGCAGTGGCTGGCCGGCCAGCTGCAGACCCGTGGCACGCTGGTGCTGGACGCCGGTGCGGTCAAGGCGCTGCGCCAGGATCACAAGAGCCTGCTTTCGGTGGGTGTGAAGGCGATCCAGGGCAGCTTTCGCCGGGGCGAGATGGTGGTCTGCGTCGATCTCGAGGGGCGCGAAGTGGCTCGTGGTCTGGTCAACTACAGTGCGATCGAGGCGCAGAAGATGCTCGGTCGCTCGTCCGACGCCATCGAGTCGCTGCTCGGTTACGTGAATGAGCCTGAGCTGGTGCATCGCGACAACCTGATCCTGCTGAGGAGTGCCGAATGAAGAGCCTGTGGCTTGCTGTGTTTTTGGCGGTTCCCGCCCTGGCGGCGGCCGAGCAGATCGGCGAAGTCGCTACCGTCTTCAAGTGGGTCGGCCCCAACGACAAGATCGTCGTCGAGGCCTTCGACGATCCGAAGGTTGAGGGCGTGACCTGCTACCTGTCGCGGGCCAAGACCGGCGGTGTGAAAGGTGGGCTGGGCCTGGCCGAGGATCGTGCGGAGGCGTCCATTGCCTGTCGTCAGGTCGGCGCCATCCGCTTCAAAGGCGAGCTCAAAGATGGCGAGGAGGTGTTCAAGGAGCGCACCTCGCTGGTGTTCAAGAGCATGCAGGTGGTGCGTTTCTTCGACGAGAAGCGCAACACGCTGGTCTACCTGGTTTACAGCGACCGCATCATTGAAGGCAGTCCGCAGAATGCGGTGACCGCCATTCCGATTCTTCCCTGGAAGTGAGTCGATCGGTCTCGGTGTGGGCTCGCCGGGTGCGAGCTGCCCACGTCTCGACGTTTCTCGGGATGCATTGATCGACAGGGCGCTCGCTCAGGCGCAGCGCCTGTCTTCGCTCTGCTCGCAAGGGCTATGTGCGCGGGCATAAAAAAACCGGCCAGTGGCCGGTTTTTTCAAGAACATCACGCTCAGGCTGCAGCGGCTTCGCCGAGTGCCTTGATGTGAGCGTTCAGACGGCTCTTGTGACGAGCAGCCTTGTTCTTGTGGATGATGCCTTTGTCGGCCATGCGGTCGATTACCGGTACAGCCAAGGTGTAGGCAGCCTGGGATTTTTCCAGGTCTTTGGCGTCGAGCGCCTTGACTACGTTCTTGATGTAGGTGCGAACCATGGAGCGCAGGCTGGCATTGTGGCTGCGACGCTTCTCAGCCTGTTTTGCGCGTTTTTTGGCGGAAGGGCTGTTGGCCACCGTCGAACTCCTCGAAACTTTGGGGGGATGCAAACAAATAAGGCCGCGAATCTTGCCGCCGCAGGGGGCGCTTGTCAAGCGCGATCGGAGGCTATCTGGAGTTGGCCGACGAGCGTCGTCCGTCGGCAATGGCTTCGCTTCGAGATCACTGCGCTGGCGACGGCGCGCACTGTAACGGGTGCTTTATTTCCAGGCCAGCCCTAAACTCGGCGGCTTCTTTCGGCGCGGCGTCGCGAGTTTCACGCTGCGCAGCGCGGTCGAACTGCATGGCTATCCATACCCTATGAATCTACTCAAATCCCTGGCTGCGGTGAGTTCGCTGACCATGGTGTCCCGTGTGCTGGGCTTCGTGCGCGACACCATCATGGCGCGCATCTTCGGCGCCGGCGTGGCCACCGATGCCTTCGTCGTGGCCTTCAAGCTGCCCAACCTGCTGCGGCGCATCTTCGCCGAGGGGGCGTTCTCCCAGGCGTTCGTGCCGATCCTCGCGGAGTACAAGAGCCAGCGCGGCGATGAGGCGGCACGCACCTTCGTGGCCTACGTGTCCGGGCTGCTCACGCTGGTACTGGCGCTGGTCACCGCGCTGGGCGTGCTCGCCGCGCCCTGGGTGGTGTGGATCAGCGCGCCTGGGTTCGCCGACGATGCGCAGCGCTTCGAGCTCACCAGCTCGCTGCTGCGGGTGACCTTCCCCTACATCCTGCTGATCTCGCTGTCGTCGCTGGCCGGAGCGATCCTCAATACCTGGAATCGCTTCGCCGTACCGGCCTTCGTGCCGACGCTGCTCAACCTGAGCATGATCTTCTTCGCCGTGTTCCTCACGCCGTACTTCGATCCGCCGGTCATGGCGCTCGGCTGGGCGGTGCTCGCCGGCGGCCTGTTGCAGCTGCTCTACCAACTGCCGCACCTTAGGAAGATCGGCATGCTGGTGCTGCCGCGCCTGAACCTTCGCGACAGCGGCGTGTGGCGGGTGATGCGGCAGATGGGGCCGGCGATCCTCGGGGTGTCCGTGGCGCAGGTCTCGCTGATCATCAATACGGCATTCGCCTCCTTCCTGCCGACCGGGTCGGTGTCCTGGATGTACTACGCCGATCGCCTGATGGAGCTGCCCACCGGCGTGCTCGGCGTGGCGCTGGGTACCATCCTGCTGCCTGCACTTTCCAAGACGCATGCGCTGGGCGATCGCGGCGAGTATTCGCGGCTGCTCGACTGGGGCCTGCGCCTGTGCCTGTTGCTGGCGCTGCCGTGCGCGCTGGCGCTGGCGATCATCGCCGAGCCGCTGACCGCCTCTTTGTTCCAGTACGGCGCATTCAGCGCCCACGACGCCGCGATGACCCAGCGCGCACTGATCGCCTATTCGATAGGGCTGGTAGGTCTGATCCTGATCAAGATCCTCGCACCGGGTTTCTATGCGCGGCAGAACATCCGCACGCCGGTGCGCATCGCCCTCTTCATTCTTGTCGTCACCCAACTGATGAACCTGGCGTTCATCGTGCCATTGCGGCATGCCGGGCTGGCCCTGGCGATCAGCTTGGGTGCCTGCCTGAACGCCGGCTTGCTCTACTGGCAGATGCGCAAGCAGCAGATGTTCGACTTGCAGCCGGGCTGGACGCCGTTCCTGGTCAAGCTGGTGGTCGCCGTTCTGGTGATGTCCGGGGTGCTGCTCGCGGGCATCCGGCTTCTGCCGGACTGGGATCAGGGCGACATGCTGCTGCGCCTGCTGCGCCTGGGTTTGCTGGTTGCCGCCGGTGTGCTCGCCTATTTCGGCAGCCTGCTCCTGCTTGGCTTTCGCCTGCACCATTTTGCGCGCCGCTCGCTGCACTGAAGCGTTGTTGCCCTGCGTGGCGAGCGGGCCGAATGCCGCCGCTGCGCCTGTCACCCGGCGCCCGCTGTGCGTATAATCGACCACTTTGTGAGCAAGATGCGCGCTATGCAGCTGGTTCGAGGCCTACACAATCTGCGGCCCCAACATCGGGGTTGCGTCGCCACGATCGGGAATTTCGACGGTGTCCACCGCGGCCATCAGGCCATCCTGATGCGTTTGCGTGAGCGCGCCGCGGAATTGTCGCTGCCTAGCTGCGTGGTGATTTTCGAGCCGCAGCCGCGTGAGTTCTTCACCCCGAATACGGCGCCGCCGCGTCTGGCCCGCCTGCGTGACAAGCTCGAACTGTTCGCCGCGGAAGGCGTGGACCGTGTCCTGTGCCTGGCTTTCAACCCGCGCTTGCGCGAGCTGAGCGCCGAGGCGTTCGTCCGCCAGGTGCTGATCGACGGGCTCGGCGTGCGCCATCTGGAGGTCGGCGACGATTTCCGTTTCGGCTGCGATCGCGCCGGCGACTTCGCGTTTCTCCAGCGTGCCGGCGCGGCGGCCGGTTTCACCGTGGAGGCGGCGACCACCATCGAGGTGGACGGCCGGCGGGTCAGCAGCACGCGGGTTCGCGAGGCACTGGCCGAGGGCGACTTCCCGCAGGCCCAGCGTCTGCTCGGACGCCATTACGTCATCGACGGTCGCGTGCTGCACGGGCAGAAGCTGGCCCGGCAGTTGGGCTGGCCGACGGCGAACGTGCAGCTCAAGCGCGTCCGTGCGCCGTTTTCCGGGGTTTATCTTGTCAGCGCCTATGTGGACGGGCGCAAATGGCCGGGTGTGGCCAACATCGGTACGCGGCCCAGCGTCGACGGCGACGGCCACGCGCATCTGGAGGTACACCTGCTGAACTTCGCCGGCGACCTCTACGGCAAGCGCATGCGCGTGGCCTTTCACCACAAGCTGCGCAACGAGCGCAGGTTCGCCTCGCTGGACGAGCTCAAGGCGGCGATCGCCGCCGATGTCGTCGCCGCCCAGGTTTACTGGCTGGGCGCGCCGCTGCAGTGAGGGCGCCGGCATCCGCAATACATACGATCAGCAGCACCGGCGGGGCCGCGTCCCCGTGCAAGCAGAACTGAATTTGAACAGGCCGATGACATGACCGATTACAAAGCGACGCTGAACCTGCCGGAAACGGCATTCCCGATGAAGGCCGGCTTGCCGCAGCGCGAACCCCAGATCCTGCAGCGCTGGGACGAGATCGGCCTGTACCAGAAGCTGCGCCAGATCGGCGCCGGGCGTCCGAAGTTCGTGCTCCACGACGGCCCGCCGTACGCCAACGGCAGCATCCATATCGGTCACGCGCTGAACAAGATCCTCAAGGACATCATCACCCGTTCCAAGACCCTGAGCGGTTTCGACGCCCCCTACGTGCCGGGCTGGGATTGCCATGGCCTGCCGATCGAGCACAAGGTCGAGACTACCTTCGGCAAGAACCAGCCGGCCGACCTCACGCGCGAGCGTTGCCGCGCCTATGCCACCGAGCAGGTTGCCGAGCAGAAGGCCGGCTTCATCCGCCTCGGCGTGTTGGGTGAGTGGGACAACCCGTACCTGACCATGAACTTCGCCAACGAAGCCGGCGAGATCCGCGCGCTGGCCGAGATGGTCGGCAACGGCTTCGTGTTCAAGGGCCTGAAGCCGGTCAACTTCTGCTTCGATTGCGGCTCGGCGCTGGCCGAGGCCGAAGTGGAGTATCAGGACAAGAAGTCCGATGCCATCGACGTGGCCTTCCCGATCGAAGACGCCGACAAGCTGGCCGCTGCGTTCGGCCTGGAACGCCTGTCGAAGCCGACCAGCATCGTCATCTGGACCACCACGCCATGGACCATTCCGGCCAACCAGGCGCTCAACGTGCATCCTGAATTCACCTATGCATTGGTGGATGTCGGTGATCGTCTGCTGCTGCTCGCCGAAGAACTGGTCGAAAGCTGCCTGCAGCGCTATGGACTGCAGGGTGAGGTCGTCGCCACGGCGCCGGGTGCCGCGCTGGAGCTGATCCGCTTCCGCCATCCGTTCTACGAGCGCCTGTCGCCGTTGTACCTGGCCGATTATGTCGAGCTGGGCGCCGGCACCGGCGTGGTTCACTCGGCGCCGGCCTATGGCGAGGACGACTTCTACAGTTGCAAGCGCTACGGCATGAGCAACGACGAGATCCTCAATCCGGTGCAGAGCAACGGCGTCTACGTCGACTCGCTGCCGTTCTTCGGCGGCCAGTTCATCTGGAAGGCCAACCCGGCGGTCGTCGCCAAGCTCGAGGAAGTCGGCGCGCTGCTCCGGCACGACGTGATCAACCACAGCTACATGCATTGCTGGCGGCACAAGACGCCGCTGATCTATCGCGCCACGGCGCAGTGGTTCGTCGGCATGGATACCAAGCCGAAAGACGGCGCCACATTGCGTGAGCGCTCGCTGGCTGCCATCGAAGACACCAAGTTCGTCCCGGCCTGGGGCCAGGCGCGCCTGCATAGCATGATCGCTGGCCGTCCTGACTGGTGCATCTCGCGCCAGCGCAACTGGGGCGTGCCGATTCCGTTCTTCACCCACAAGGACAGCGGCGAGCTGCACCCGCGCACCGTCGAACTGATGGAGGAAGTCGCCAAGCGCGTCGAGCAGGAAGGCATCGAGGCCTGGTTCAAGCTCGACGCTGCCGAGTTGCTTGGCGACGAGGCCGGCCAGTACGACAAGAGCCGCGATACCCTGGACGTGTGGTTCGACTCCGGCACCACCCACTGGCACGTGCTGCGCGGCTCGCATGCCGACCTGGCGCACCGCGACGGTCCGGCGGCCGACCTCTACCTGGAAGGCTCCGACCAGCATCGCGGCTGGTTCCATTCCTCGCTGCTCACCGGCTGCGCCATCGACGGCCACGCGCCGTACAAGGAGCTGCTGACCCACGGTTTCACCGTCGACGAGCAGGGCCGCAAGCAATCCAAATCCCTGGGCAACGTGGTCGCGCCGCAGAAAGTCATCGACAGCCTGGGTGCCGACATCCTGCGCTTGTGGGTCTCGTCCACCGACTATTCGGGCGAGATGGCGGTGTCCGACCAGATTCTCCAGCGCAGCGCCGACGCCTACCGGCGCATCCGCAACACCGCGCGCTTCCTGCTCTCGAACCTCAATGGCTTCGACCCGCAGCAGCACCTGCTGCCGGCCGAGGACATGCTCGCACTGGATCGCTGGGCGGTCGACCGCACACTTTTGCTGCAGCGCGAGATCGTCGAGGCCTACGACGAGTACCGTTTCTGGAACGTCTACCAGAAGGTGCACAACTTCTGCGTGCAGGAGCTGGGCGGCTTCTACCTCGACATCATCAAGGACCGCCAGTACACCACCGCGGCGGACAGCGTGGCGCGGCGTTCCTGTCAGACCGCGATGTACCACATCGCCGAAGCGCTGGTGCGCTGGATCGCGCCGATCCTTTCCTTCACCGCCGACGAGATCTGGCAGTACCTGCCGGGCGAACGCAACGAGTCCGTGATGCTCAACACCTGGTACGAGGGCCTTGCCGAGTTGCCGCTGGGCTTCGACCTGGACCGCGCCTTCTGGGAGCAGGTCATGGCCGTGAAGGTTGCGGTCAACAAGGAGCTGGAAAACCAGCGCAACGCCAAGACGATTGGCGGCAACCTGCAGGCGGACATCGTGCTGTTCGGCGAAGGGGCGCTGGTCGAGGTGCTGAACAAGCTGGGCGAGGACCTGCGCTTCGTGCTGATCACCTCGCGCGTCGAGGTACAGCCGCTGGAGCAGGCGCCGGCCGAGGCGGTGCAGAGCGAATTGCAGGGCCTCAAGCTGCTGGTGCGCAAGTCGACCTTCGAGAAATGCCCGCGCTGCTGGCACTTCCGCGACGACATCGGCGTCGACCCGGCGCATCCGGACATCTGTGGACGTTGCGCAAGCAATGCGTTCGGTTTGGGTGAGATCCGGCACTTCGCCTGATCGAGCATCGTCCGATAGACGGGGCGCGCACGCGTGCCCCAGGACCCTTGGTTGCATCTGGAGACTGTATGACGTCCCGCTTCGGCAAACTCCCCTGGCTATGGATCAGCGTGCTGGTGTTCGTTCTGGACCAGGCGACGAAGTTCTACTTCGAGGGAACCCTGCGGCTGTATCAGCAGGTCGTGGTGATCCCTGACTATTTCAGCTGGACCCTGGCCTACAACACCGGCGCCGCGTTCAGTTTCCTGGCCGACGAGTCCGGTTGGCAGCGCTGGCTGTTCGCGCTGATCGCGGTCGGCGTCAGCGCCGTGCTGGTGGTCTGGATGAAACGCCTGAAGCACGACGAAACCTGGCTGGCGATCGCGCTCGCGCTGGTGCTGGGCGGCGCGCTGGGCAACCTGCTCGATCGCATGCTGCTCGGCCACGTGGTCGACTTCATCCTGGTGCACTGGCAGAACCGTTGGTACTTCCCGGCCTTCAACCTCGCCGATAGCGGGATCACCGTAGGCGCCCTCATGCTGGCGCTGGACATGTTCAAGACCAAGAAGTCTGGAGAAACCGTACATGACTGAGCAGCGTATCGGCTCGGACACCCGCGTCACCCTGCATTTCGCCCTCAAGCTGGCGAGCGGCGATGTGGTCGACACGACCTTCGACAAGCAGCCCGCCACCTTCAGCGTCGGCGACGGCAACCTGTTGCCGGGATTCGAGCAGGCGCTCTACGGCCTCAAGGCGGGCGACAAGCGCAGCCTGACCGTGGAGCCCGAGCATGGCTTCGGCCAGCCCAACGTGCAGAACGTGCAGGTCATGCCGCGCGGGCAGTTCGAGGGCATGGAGCTGTCCGAGGGACTGCTGGTGATTTTCAACGACGCCGCCAATACCGAACTGCCGGGCGTGGTCAAAGCCTTCGACGACAGGCAGGTGACCGTCGATTTCAACCACCCCCTGGCCGGCAAGCAGCTGACCTTCGATGTCGAGATCATCGACGTCGTCGCCCTGTAACACCTTTACGAGACGGTGGGGCGATCGTCCCGCCGCAGCCCCTTTGAACCCAGGGGGAGCAGAGGCAGTTAAACTGCCCGTCCAAGCCCCGCGCGCCGAGATTCGTCATGCTCATCAAACTCGCCAATCCCCGTGGCTTCTGTGCCGGTGTCGACCGCGCCATCGAGATCGTCAATCGTGCCCTCGAGGTGTTCGGTCCGCCGATCTACGTGCGCCATGAAGTCGTGCACAACAAGTTCGTGGTGGAGGATCTGCGTTCGCGCGGGGCAATCTTCGTCGACGAGCTGGATCAGGTGCCAGACAACGTCATCGTCATCTTCAGCGCCCACGGCGTATCCCAGGCGGTGCGCCAGGAAGCCGAAAGACGCGGCCTGAAGGTGTTCGATGCGACCTGCCCGCTGGTGACCAAGGTGCATCTTGAGGTCGCCCGCTACAGTCGCGACGGCCGCGAGTGCATCCTCATCGGTCACGAGGGGCACCCGGAAGTGGAGGGCACCATGGGCCAGTACGACACCGCTAACGGCGGCTCGATCTACCTGGTGGAAGACGAGGAGGACGTCGCCTCCCTGACCGTGCGCGATCCCGAGTCGCTGGCGTTCGTCACCCAGACCACGCTGTCGATGGATGACACCAGCCGAGTGATCGACGCCCTGCGGAAGAAGTTTCCCGCCATCGGCGGCCCGCGCAAGGACGACATCTGCTACGCCACGCAAAACCGCCAGGATGCGGTCAAGCAGCTCGCTGCCGACTGCGACCTGGTGCTGGTGGTGGGTAGCCCCAACAGCTCCAACTCCAACCGCCTGCGCGAGCTGGCAGAACGCATGAGCACTCCGGCCTATCTCATCGATGGTGCCGAAGACCTCAAGCGCGAGTGGTTCGAAGGTTGCCAGAAGATCGGCATCACCGCCGGCGCCTCGGCCCCGGAAGTGCTTGTGCGCGGGGTAATCGAGCAGCTCCATGCGTGGGGCGCCAGCGGCGCCGAGGAATTGCTCGGCAGGCCGGAGAACATCACGTTCTCCATGCCTAAGGAGTTGCGGGTGAAGGCTATCTAAGCGCTTTACCCGCCTCGCAGATTATTTCCAGCAGTTCTTCGGGTCGGCACCGGAGGCACTGACGCCACGGGTGCCGATTGCATTTAGGGTGAGGTTCCCGCATGCGGTGTCCGCGGTTTGGGAGCCCTGCGGGGTGGCGGTCAACAGATAGCCACCGCTGCCGTTGGGGTTGCTCACGGTGAGCTTGTACTTGTCCGTTTCGGACTTGACGACGGTGTCGTTCCCCGAACCAGTCGTATTCTTGAGTTGTAGCTTTCCAATATCGGATTGCGCCGTTACGTACGTATTGTTCTGTGCGAAATAACGCTCCTGGCGTGCGGCGGCATCGTTCAGCAGAGCCTGTGCCTCCGTCCGGTTGGCCCTCAATACATATTGCTGATAACTCGGATAGGCGATGGCCGCCAGGATGGCGACGATCGCTACTGTGATCATCATCTCTATTAGCGTGAAGCCCGCACTACGGCGTTTGTTTTGTTCGGTGATCAGCATCAGAGTGCGCTCCCGGGTAATACACGCCAGCTTTGACGGCCGCTGGACCCGCTACCCAAATTGATATTGGTGCATTTGCCCGTTGAGTCGAGCAAACATGGAGCATCCGTTATGTTGGGGCCGGAAATGAGCGTGTTCCCGCCCACGTTGGAGGCTCCCACGCCGCTAATAGGCGTGCCGGACGAGTCCAGACTATTCACCACGCCATCTCCGTTCAAGTCGAACACGTTGAATGTCGTACGGCCGCCCGTCGCCGGGTTGATTCCGTAGTAGAAACCGTCCATCCCCGATTCGCAGGGGTCCGAGTTTGGCGTGCGGCTGCCAACGATCAGGACATCGCCGCGCTTGATCGGATCATCGACGATCCTCTCCCCATTGGAACTGGTGGAGGTCGAGAGATCCAGTCTCCAGCCGTATTTACCTGACGTATTGGTTGCCGAATACCAACTGACTCCGGTGTTGCTCAGGATGCGCACGTCTTGGGTTTCACTACCGAAAGTCGCGCCCAGGCTCTCGGAGGTAATGGTTTGTACCTGTAGATCCGAGCGCGTCAGCGTGGGTGTGCTTCCGGCCTCTTCGCCTTTTGTCTGGCGATCCCACACGCCGTAGAGCGTCTGCATCTTGAAGGGGCTGACCTTGTCGGTGGTGCCCAGATAGCGGCCGGTGCCGAACGCCACGATGTAGCCCAGTCGAGACGGGTGACGAATCAGCGCAGGAGCCGAAGTTATCGGCTGTGCGTTCGAGTCCGAGTCTTTGGCGCTATAAAGAGGAGCCCCACCGAAGGAAACTCTGAATTGTTCCGCAATGCTGGTTGCGTCTTCTGTTCGAGCGAATGGAGCCGACGGGGTGGGGGTGGAAGTTGAGGGGGCTTTTAACAGATCGAATCGCCACATGTTGCCCTGCAGATCCCCTGCATAGGCATAGTCCGCTACGCCATCGCTATTGTTGTCCGCCAGTTTCGGCGTCGACAAACCGTTGGTCCCGGTGGCTGCGAACGCATCCAGTTTTTTCAGGAGGGCTCCGGTCTGAATATCGAGAACAAACAGGACCGCCTTGCCTGAACCGTTGTTGGGGCTGTTGTAGCCATTCGGAATGACCGCTGCCCATGAGTTGGAGTGCAATCTCGCTACCACCGGTGTAGCCAGGGTTTGCCCCAGATCGCTTACGCAGTTGTTGGACGCATCGCAGCTTTTGCTTGCCGCCGTGTCGCTGGTGAACTCCCACAACAGTTTGATCGACTCGGGGTCCGTCACATCCAAAGCAAATACGCCGCGGCCGCCGGCCCCAAGTGTGCCCACAAGAACGGTGTGCCAGGCGCTTCCAAAGTAAACATCCGTCACGCTTATTGAACCATCCACATAGTAACGGTGGTTGTCGTTGGTCTGGCTCGTGTAGTCGCTGCGGGTCAGTTGATTCAATGTCGGAATAACAGGGGTGGGTATGAATGCAAAGGTTTCCGCACCCGTATTGGCATTGAAGCCATGCAGCATTCCGTCATTCGAGCCGACATAAACCATCGGGGTGCGCGCAGCCTGTGCCGTCTTGAATGACGCATAAGTCCCTGCAGCCCCGTCCAAACTGTCTGCGACATAGTTCAGATACTGGGCTCCGCTGACCAGAACAGGGCTGGAGCCTACGATGTCACCGATCTTTTTGTTGCGTATGCGGAAGGTGCCGCAGCCTGAAAGCCCGGTACAGCTTTCGCCCCTGATGAATTTCACTCTAGCTTGGCCGTATGCACCGGCATTATCGCTGTCCGTCTGATTGGTGACGGGGTTTATATTAAGCGAATCCCTCAGGGGAACTCCGGCAAAGGACTTTCCGTCCAGCGTTGCCCAGCTAAAGTCGCTGAGCTTCGAGCCTGTATTACTTCCATTGTTCATGTATATGTTGCGAGTGGCCGGTATGTTGGCGCTTGCCTTCCATACGCTGGTAATAGTATTTGCTGAGGTGCGAGTTTCCTTTATCAGGTCGCCGCTCCAGTCGTCCGTGTCGAACTCGGTGCGGTAAGTTGCCTGCGTGGTCGCAGTGCTGTTGGATTGCGGCTCTCGTCCCGCGGCAGGGCGAGTAATGGACTTCTGCCGTTGATCCAAGTCTCCGAAGGCCTTGTCGAGTTGAGCCTTGAGCGTCAACGCGTTGGTCACGAGGAAATAGTTGTCCGGTGTCCCATCGGAATCCGAGTCCCAGTTGGTTGCGGTCGTTCCGTATTTGGCGGCGTACCACAGCGGATCTTTGAGCAAAGAAGCACTTGGCGTGCTGGATGCTGAAAAATTTCGGGTTGTACTTATCGGCAAGTTCTTGCATTCATTATCATTCGTTCGTCCAACGCAGTAATTGGGAGCCCTGCCGGGAGGGGTGTTGAGTTTGTAGAATGTCGTGGTGCTGTTGCAGGTAGTGATGCTGTCATTCTGCAGGTCACATATCTCGAGGTAGACGCCGTCGTGCGTCGTTCCCGAAATGACATATCCCATGTTCTGCAATGCGCTGCCTGCGGCGTACTCCGAATCCAAGCGTATATCCAACGTACCTTGTGAGTTGACGGACAGCGTATAGAGCGCGATGGCATCCATATCATGGTCGGCACCCTGCTCTACGTCTTCGTAGTTGATCCTGAATTTTGCGTAGGGGCGGCCGCTATTGACCGATATGTTTGCATTCTGTGTGTCGGTATTGGCTATTTGTTCAACATAAAAATCTACGATTTGGTTGGTGGGTGCATAGGAAGTTTGCACGGATTTTGCGAACGGAACGACCGTGACTTTTTTCCCATCTACGGGGAATTCGATCTTCGGCAGTGGTGAGGCGAGAGCGACGGAATACGTCAAAAGTTTTTTATCGCCACCAATGTTATGCCTGGCGCCAAATCGAGATACCCCGGCCGAGTAGTATGTGCCGCTTTTCGTAGGCTCCTCAGGAGCAAGCCCTCTAACGGTGGAGAGGTTGCTGACCTCTTTCTCCGTGGGTGCACCGTCGCTTACACCATTCGATTCTCCGATGAAGATCGACCGCGTTCCGCCGCCCTCTGCCTCCCAGATCGCGTCGACTTCTTCGGAAACATTGAGCGTGCTGATCCCGGTCGGATTGCCCGTGCTGGAAAACGCGGTATTCCCTGCTTGCCAGCTTTGTTTCGCGCCCGGCAGTTTGACATCGTAGGAGGGGTTGATGTCACTGATAACCGTCATGGCGGGAACGGCGCAGCCCGGATACGCATTTCGACCGCCATTTATATTGGCGTATGGCGGGGTCCAGTTGGGCTTGGGCAGGCCAATGGCCTCGTCTGGGCTTCCACTGTTCGTATAGTCATAAGCGCTGGTGGGTGTCGTGGCGCCTGCGAAATAGCGCATGGTTTCATACATCATTTCGCCTATGGGGTTTCCCCACATATAGCAGGTGTCACTCTGAGTCATCGCTCGGTCGCTTATGAAGCCGCAGCCATATAAGTGATCACTATATCGAAAGTCATAGGTTCTAAACTTGTTTATGGTGTCGACGATACCAGATACATTGCTTCTGAATTGGCCGTTCTGCAGGTCCAACTCGTTGGCGAAGCTCTGAATGTTGCTGCGCAATGTCCCGCCACTCATGTTTTTCTTGTAGGAGCCGGAAAGGAGCCCGAAATACATCCTGTTGGTTTCGCCGTAGTCGTGGAGTATTCCCGTAGGCTTGTATGCGCCACTTGGATACGCTTTGCAGTTCGACTCTCTAAGTGTTTCGTTGCTAGGGCAAGCTTCAACCCTGATGTCGTAATCGACCATTCGTGAAGCTACGGCATCGGCGGGCTTCCAGTAGAAACCCCACTCGTCGTCGCCGCTGCCTTCCTCGTGGCGGAACTTGATTGTGTAGTTCTGGTTGGCTACCAAGTCCATTGTGAAGAAATAGGTGTCGCTGCCGTTATGGTTAGCGCCATGGCCGCCATACCAGCTTGCTTTAAGCGTTCCGTTTATATAGACGTCGACAGCATCGTCCCCGTCAATTGAAAATAAGTAGCTTCCGCTTACGGTGGGTCTAAGTGTTCCCTCGATAAGTGTGTGATATTTATCTTGTGTGCATCCCTTTATGCCGTTAAATGGGTTGCTGTTTTTGGTTCCCGAGGACTTTATGGTTGTTACTTCTTGTGTGCCGCACTTATTACTATCGCTGGAGTTTGTCGAATTAAATAAGGCGTTCATATCAGCTGTGTTGTTGGGGCTTCCAATATCGTCCTTCCAAGTCGTCAATGTTAGCGGCCGACTCACTTCGGCGCCCGTCCCTGTTCCTGAGCTTGTGCTGGTTACGAATTCGCTGCTCGGCACTACTGCCCAACCCGTCGCCGGCCCCCCGGTGGTGCAAGAAACTGTCGCGCGAGTGCTGCTCACGCATGTGCTGTCCGCAACGGTGCGCTCCTTGGAAACCCAGTTCCAGATTCGGAAGGAGGTGTTATTCAAGACCCGTAACTTGGGGGCGGTGTTGTCGGTTGTGGAGGTTACGGCAAACAGGTGGTAGAACCCGTTGCTGGGGAGAGCCAGGTTTGTATAGCGCCTGATATCGTAACCATCCCTGGCTACACTCTGGTATTCCTTACCCCAACTGTGCGCATCCTGAGGAATGAAGGCGCCTTGGAGGATT
Organism: Pseudomonas sp. PS02288; assembly: GCF_029959715.1. NCBI lineage: Bacteria > Pseudomonadati > Pseudomonadota > Gammaproteobacteria > Pseudomonadales > Pseudomonadaceae > Pseudomonas > Pseudomonas sp. PS02288. Next base: position 24,182 of record NZ_JASCPA010000048.1, read on the forward strand.
GTCTGGCTGCTGCTGTCGGTGGAGCGATAGCCGCCATAAAGAACCTTTCTAAGTGCATCCATGCGCGAAGTGGTCAGATAGTTCAGGAAATCTCCACTCCATTGCCCCGAACATTCTTTGCCGTTATCGCCGCTTCCCAGTTGCGCCGGTGCGAAGTACGTACCGTTATGGGTGTAACATACTTTTGAATTGAAGTAGCCGTAATAGTCGATTCCGCCATTTGCTTTCGTCAGGTAGCCCCGATATCCAACATCCAGCTTTCCGTCTCCATTGAGATCGGAAGCGTCGTTGTAGGCTTCGTAATACAGCTTGTGGTCGCGACCCATGACGAGCATGTTGAGCGGAGGTACGGCAGCGCTTACAAAAACCGGGCTTTGGGCAATGTCGATATTTGCATGGGCATTCGGCGTCAAAGAAAAGATGCCCATGACTGCAACTGCAGAGAAAAGTGCTTTCATTTTGCTCTCCGTTGGAGTGATGGTCATTTGTTGTAGACGCGCGCTACAACGGAGCGTAAGCACACGACATCCGCAGTACAGGTAGTGGCCGAGGTCGTGCCGGAGGGAGCGTTATAGGCCTGGCTGTTTATTTCGTAGTAATACTTTCCAATCCCTTGTGCATAGGCGCCGTATTCCGGATCCTCTGCTTCGTTGTTGGCCCCGCCAGCATTGATGTTTTTCATGTACCAATGGACATTCCTGTTCATTGACGTATTTCCTTTGAGCCCGCTGTAGGCGTGAGCGCTGGAGAAGTCGGTGCTGTAGTTGGTCACGATTCCTTGTATGCAGGGAATGGAGCCGCAGGTTTCCGGAGGAGCGATCGTGGCTGATAGTCTCCTTTCACCTTCTCTCAATCCTGCTTCCGCGCTGCCCATGAGCCGTTTGCTCTCGAGTCGGTTCGCGGTGATTCGGGCCTCCAGCGTCGTTTCTCGCATGCTGGAAACGGCGAGCAACGTGATAACCAGGAGCATGATCAGCGCGATAAAAAGCGCGGCGCCGTTCTGGTTATTCTTTATGCTTGATGGTGTTTTCATGGCATCTGATTCCGTAATGTCATGGTGCTTTTCGCAATCTGGTAAATCTTCCCATCGTTCGGCGCTGTAGCGTCTTCGCCATACCACTCTTTATAGGTTTTGAACTGCACGTCCTGGCTGATATTTCCCTGGGATGTGGACATCAGTGCGGAGTAGCGAACGACTCGAATGAAGTCTCCGCCGGCAGGGGTAACTTTGAAGCTCGTTACCTCTCTGTCCTCGGTTGTATTTACCCCGTAGTCGAAACGTATGTCGGTTATTCCATCGACAAGAACACCCGAGGTTTCGCCTGAAGCGTTCTTACTGGTGCAGATGAGCTGGCCGCTATCATTCACGCCAATTTTTTCGACGAAGTTTTCTACAGGGGAGGTGTAGGGCTGCGCGATGGCGGCGTTGTTTGCGGAGCGGCCGTTACCCAGACAATCTACTTCGGCGGTATCTCGGGGTTGATATCGGATGCATAGCGTTTTCGCGTTCACGCTTTTCACGACTTCACCTGCAGCGAAAGCGCAGTCCGTTATCCCGGTTTGGGAGGCCGTGACTGCGGGGAAGGCAAAGTCGAGCTGATCATCCGGTCGGCGTCGAAAACCTGCTTTCGCCAGTTGCTGTTCAAGCAACTGAAGTGTGAAGCGGCCATTTTCCTGGTTTTCTGACTGCCCCTGCTGGAAGAGGTAGTTGCGTTTGTTATCCAGATAAATCTGGGTTACGCCAAGAATCAGGAAGCTGCTGATCGCCAACGCCACCATCAGCTCCACCAAAGATAAACCGTCCTGGCCATGTCCTCTCATTTCGGCGTCCTCATGGCTCACTACGCAGTCGGTAGTAGCAAATGGTTGTGTCTTCTGACGGCGTTTCCTCAAGGCATTCACCGTTTTTAACTTTCCACGCCAGTTGGATCTCAATAGCCGAACCGGCGGAGCCACATCCCGAGGGTCCCGGGGATGTAGAGCGGCAGACGTAGAATTCGCTGTTCAGTAAGTCGGCGGCACCCGGAAGCAGCTTGCTGGCCTCTTGCGCCCAGCAGGCGAGTTGCTGCGAGGCCGAAGAGGGCGTCGTGGCGCAGGAACTTGGAGCGCTGGGGAAATCGCTTCCTTTGGCCTTGTAGTAATCGCCAGTGCTCGCCTTCAGATTTCCGTCGGCCGATAGTATGGCGTCGGGATTAGCGCGTATGAGTTCGAATAGATCGTCAGCGAGCATCGCCGCAGTGTTTCGCTGGGAGGAGTCTTTCGTGTAGGCGATCGTCTTTCCCTGCAACGCGACCATCCCGAGAATCCCGATGGTTATCAGAAGAAAGGTCACCAACACCTCGATCATGCTGAAACCAGACTGGCGAGATATGTCATTCATGATGATGTGCAACTCGTGAGGGCGGTCGAGGAGTTGGAGGCGCTCTTGCCTCTGGCGGACATTCGGCTCATGCCTGTGGTTTGAACGATGATCTGAAAGCCGTTGGCCGCTTCATCGTTCGCGCAGATCGTGTAGGTCGCGTTGGCCGCGGTGCCGTCGGGCTTGAATTCGATGCTTGCCGGATTCGCCGATACCGCCACGTAGGTGGGAGTGAAGGTGCGCAAGCTGGTGACCGTCGAACTGCCGATGGTGGCTGACCAGGTGCCGCTGGAGGCGCTGACAGTCACTGGCGTGCGTCTGCTGACGGCGGTGCTCCGAGCGAACTGCAGAAGTGCATGGAATTCTGCGCTGGCTCCCTGCACGCGGTTGTTATTGATCAGGGTGGTGAAGCTGGGCACCGCTATAGCTGCGAAGATGCCGAGTAGTGTCACTACCACCATGAGCTCTATCAAGGTGAAGCCTGACAGACGGGCGCGCTTCGGCATGAAAAATCTCCAAGTTACGATTGGATATTCTTGCCTGGGAGGCGCGGCCTGTCGTACTCGTCGGGACAGGCGGGACAGCCAGAGGGATGACTGGTAACGCGTTGATATCAGCCACACAGGGTGCTGTGGCTCTGTCCGCTTTCCAGCCCCTCTGCCTGGCGGAAGCGCCCTTGTCTGTTGATCACGATTTGCCAGAGCGCTTTTGAATCCTTGCTGCAGTAAACGAACCGGCCATTGCTCGCCGGGCTGGCACCGCTGCTGTTGTAGACGACGCTTTGGTGGTTGATCGAACCCGTCCACTTCAGGGTGCCGGTTGCCTTCAGCGGTTGGAACACGAGGACCTCGCCCGTATCTGCATCTCGTACCATCAACCCGCTCGCCCAGGCGTTGTCGCAGTCGTTGGCTTGGCCGGATCCGCAAAGCTCGATGTTCCTTCCCCTGAACACGGCCTGCCCACGCGCCGTTTGCAACTGGGCGAGCAGGGTGTTGCGTAATGTTTGCTGTTGGTTGCTTTCGATCAAATGGATGAACGACGGCACGCCGATACTCGCGGCGACTGAAAGGACGCTGAGGGTTATCAGCAGCTCTATTAATGTGAAGCCGAGCGAATCAGTGCTGTTCATATCGTGTTCTTCCTTGAGAAAATTTCGCAGCACTCCTGGCTGCTCTGTTTTTGTAGTTCGCGACGGAGCGATTTCAATCGGCGCGGGGGTGACCCGTTGACGCGTGGAGGATGGTTTTGAACAAGGTTCTGGTGGTAGGTGGCGGCGCAATCGGCTTGCTCAGCGCGCGGTTGTTGGCCGAGCAGGGTTATGACGTGAGCCTGCTAGAGAAGGGCGATGTCGGGCGCGAGTCTTCATGGGCCGGCGGCGGGATCGTTTCGCCGCTCTATCCGTGGCGCTACAGCGCGGCGGTGACGGCGCTGGCGCACTGGTCGCAGGACTATTACCCGCATCTGGCCGAACGGCTCTTCGAGGAGACAGCGATCGATCCCGAAGTGCACGTTACCGGGCTCTACTGGCTGGACCTTGATGACGAGCCGCTGGCGCTGGCCTGGGCGCGGGAGCAGGGTCGGCCGCTGCAGTCGGTGGACATCGCGGCGGTGCACGACGCCGTCCCGCCCTTGGGCTCGGGCTTCTCCAGCGCGATTCACATGAGCGGCGTGGCAAACATCCGCAACCCGCGTCTGGTGCGCTCGCTGCGGGCGGCCGTGCTGGGGATGCCCAACGTGACACTGCTTGAGCATTGCCCTGTGACGGGGTTCATCCGCGAGAACGCCAGGATTCGCGGCGTGCTGACCGAGCAGGGCGAGATTCGCGCGGACCAGGTCGTGCTCGCCGCGGGGGCCTGGAGTGCCGAGTTGCTGGCGACCCTCGGCATCGAGTTGCCCGTCGAGCCGGTCAAGGGGCAGATGATCCTGTTCAAGTGCGCCGAGGACTTCCTGCCGAGCATGGTCCTGGCCAAGGGGCGCTACGCGATTCCGCGCCGTGACGGGCACGTCCTGATCGGCAGCACGCTGGAGTACGAAGGCTTCGACAAGACGCCCACCGACGAGGCGCTGGCGAGCCTGAAGGCGTCGGCCATCGAGCTGCTGCCGGCGCTGGCCGATGCCGAGGTGGTGGGGCACTGGGCGGGTTTGCGTCCCGGTTCGCCGGAGGGCATTCCGTTCATCGGTCCGCTGCCGGGGCACGACGGGCTCTGGCTGAACTGCGGGCATTTCCGCAACGGTCTGGTGCTGGCCCCGGCCTCGTGTCAGCTATTGGCGGATCTGATGGCTGGGCGCGAGCCGATCATCGATCCCACGCCCTACATGCCTGCCGGGCGCATCTGAGGACAGCCGATCGATGGGCGCGAGCCCATCGATCGCTTCAGTCCAGCCCCAGCTTCTTCAGCCGATAGCGCATCGAACGGAAGGTCAGGCCGAGGCGTTGCGCCGCGGCGGTGCGATTCCAGCGCGTTTCCTCGAGTGCCTGCATGATCAGCTTGCGCTCGATCTCCTCCAGATGGTCCTCGAGGTTGTCCACCTGCGCCAGGTTGCCGTCGGCCGTATCGCCCGCGCCCGGGGCATCGGCGAGGCGAAGGTCCTCCGGCCTGATCTGATCGTCCTCACACAGCGTGTAGGCGCGCTCGAGCATGTTCTCCAGCTCACGGACGTTGCCGGGGAAGCGGTAGCTCTTGAGCTTCTCCAGGGCTTCGCCGTGCAGCGTGGCGGGCTGGCTGCCCGCCGCCAGTTGGCTGAGCATGTTCGTCGCCAACTGCGGAATGTCCTCGCGGCGTTCGCGCAAGGACGGCACGCGCAGTTCGATGACGTTCAGCCGGTAGTACAGGTCCTGGCGGAAACGTCCGGCGGCGACCTCGGCGGCGAGGTCCTTGTGGGTGGCGCAGAGCACGCGCACGTCGAGCACTACTTCCTGCTGGCCACCCACGGCGCGCACGGCTTTTTCCTGGATCGCGCGCAGCAGCTTGACCTGCATCGGTAGCGGCAGGTCGGCCACCTCGTCGAGGAACAGCGTTCCGCCGTTGGCCGCCTGGAAGAGCCCCAGCTTGTCCTCGATGGCGCCGGTGAAGCTGCCTTTCCTGTGGCCGAAGAATTCGCTTTCCATCAGCTCGGAGGGGATTGCGCCGCAGTTCACCGGGACGAATGGCTGCTCGCCGCGCGGGCCGCGTTCGTGGATCAGCCGTGCGACCAGCTCCTTGCCGGTGCCGGATTCGCCGCTGATATAGACCGGCGCCTGACTGCGCGCGAGCTTCTCGATCTGCTTGCGCAAGGTGCGCATCGGCGGCGAGTCGCCGATCAGTCGCTCGTCGACGCTGGCCGGGTCGTTGCCCGGTGCATGCAGGCGCAGCGCGGTGGCGACCAGTTCGCGCAGGCGGGCGAGGTCCACGGGTTTGGTGAGGAAGTCGAAGGCGCCGGCCTTCAGCGCATTGATCGCGGTATCCAGGCTGCCGTAGGCAGTGATCATCGCCACCGGGACCTGCGGGTGGCGCTGCTGGATGTAGTGCACCAGATCCTGGCCGGTGCCGTCGGCCAGGCGCATGTCGGTGAGGCACAGGTCGAAGGGCTCGCGCGCCAGCCATTCGCGCGCCTCCTTGACATTGCGGGCGCTGCGCGTATCGAGTTTCATCCGCCCCAGGGTGATCTCCAGGAGTTCGCGGATATCGGGCTCGTCGTCGACGATCAGGGCTCTCTGTCGAGCGGTCATGGTCAGCTCAGTTTGCGCGGGTGGGCGAAGGTGACGCGGAAGCAGCTGCCGCCCTCTTCGCGGGGTTTGTAGTCGAGGCGCGCCTGGTTGCTCTCGCACAGCTCACGGGAAATATACAGGCCCAGGCCGGTGCCCTTGTTTTCGGTGGTGTAGAACGGCTCGAAAATATGCTCGATCTGCTCCTGGGGCACGCCTGGCCCGTCGTCCAGCACTTCGAGGACGGGCAGGTCGCTGTCGGCATCGCGGAACAGCCGCAGCCAGACCTGGCCCCGATCGTTGTTCTGTGCACTGTAGCGCAGTCCGTTCTCGATCAGGTTGGTCAGCACCTGGCTCAGCTGGTGAGGGTCCATGCGCGTTTGCAGGCTGCTGCCGTGGGTCTCGATGTGCAGCGTCTGGTTCGGTCCGGACGCGCTGCGGTATTCGCCGACGAAACGGTGCAGCCAGTACTTCAGGTCGAGCAGTTGCGGCTCGGCCTGGCGTCGGCGGGACAGTTGCAGCACGTTCTCGATCACCAGGTTCATCCGCCGCGAATGGTCCTGGATGATCTGCGCCAGGCGCTTGTCCGGCGCCTCCAGGCCTTCCGACTCCTGCAGCAACTGCGCGGCATGGCTGACGGCGCCGAGCGGGTTGCGGATCTCGTGGGCGATGCCGGCGGTCAGGCGGCCGAGCGATGCCAGCTTGAGCTGCTGCGCCTGCTGGGCGATCTGCGAAATGTCCTCGAGGAACACCAGCACCTGCTGCTCCTCGCCGCGCTGCAGGGCGATGAAGCTGGGTTGCAGGATCGGCCCGCCGGGCACCGCGACGATGCTGCGCGGCAGCATCGTCGGGTTGTCGCGCCATTGCTGGAGGCGCTCGACCAGCGTCGGGCAGCGTGCCGCCAGGGATTCGCCGGCGAGGTGGTCGCTGCCGAGCAGGTTCAGCGCGCCCTGGTTGGCCAGCAGCACCTGGCGCTGTTCGTCGAGCACCAGAATGCCGGTACGCATGCGCTGCAGGATCAGGGCATTGAGCGTCTCCAGGCTGGCGACGTCGCTGGCGCGTTGTTCGGCCAGGGTTTCGGAATGGCGCAGGCGCTTGCTCAGGGTCTGGACGAACAGCGCGGCGGCGAAGCACAGCGCGCCGAGTGCGCCTACCTGGACGAACTGCGAGGCTGCCGCGGGGCGGGCGAGGCTCAGGTAGAAGGTCAGGTAGATCATGCCGATCGAGGCCACGGCCGCGATCAGCAGGCCGATGCGCCCGCGCAACAGGATGTTGGCGATCGCCACGGCGACGATCATCAGGTTGCCGATGCCGCTTGGCGTACCGCCGGCTGCATAGAACAGCGCCGACAGCATGGTCACGTCGAACATCGCCAGGCTGAACACTTGCAGCAGGTGGCGCGGGCGTTGCAGCAGTACCGCAATGACGATGTTGACGATCAGGTACAGCCAACTGCCGTAGCGGAACAGCGGCCCCTGGGCCAGGTCGAGCAACTGGTCGTCGAGGTCGCTGGAGATGAGCAGCACCAGGACCAGGCCGATGGTCAGCCGGTACAGGTGATAGAGGCGCAGCATCCGTGGGCTGGCGGCGCTGCTCAGCGGCAGGGAACTATCGGGCACCGGGCTTGGCGCCTTGTTCCAGGTGTTTCTGGCTGCAGTACCAGCGTTCGCCCTGTGCCAGTGCATGTTCGCGCGGAAGGTGGATGTCGCAGTGCGCGCAACGGACCATCGGCGTGGCGCTTTCCGGCTTTTCAACCGGACGGGCAGGGCGTGTGGCCCGTCGCCACAACCAGTAAGCCGCCGCGATCAGCGCGGCCCATAGCAGCAGACGAAACATGCGATGACGCTCGCTTGGTGAGGAAAGGCAGGCAGTTTAGCCAAGCCCGCGGGGCGAGCACAGCGATGAACGCATCGCCGGCGGAGGTTGTGGCCGAAGCGCTGTTACCGGCTGGCGGGATACGGGAGAATACGCCCAGCGGGTGCCTCTTTTCGCAGCGGCATGCAAGATCAATGGAATCGTGGAGGCGGCATGAGCCAAACCCTGCGGGTCGTGATGGCCCAGATGAATCTGCCGGTGGGCGACATACACGGCAATGTCGAGCGGATCATCGCCGCCGCGCTCGATGCGCGCGACCGGATGAAGGCCGATCTGATCGTCTTCCCCGAGCTGGCCATGTGCGGCTATCCGCCGGAAGACCTGCTGCTGCGCTCGAGCATGCAGGCACGCATCGAGCAGGGCCTGCAGCGCATCAAGGACGAGGTCAGCGGCATCTACCTGGTGGTCGGTTACCCCTGGCAGGTGGGCGAAACCCGCTACAACGCCTGCGGGGTGCTCGCCGATGGCGTGCTGCTGGCGCGTTACTACAAGCAGAAGCTGCCCAACTACCGGGTCTTCGACGAGAAACGCTATTTCGAATCCGGCGCGCGGCCCTGTGTGATCGAAGTGAAGGGCGTGCCAGTGGCGGTGACGATCTGCGAGGACATCTGGTTCCCCGAGCCGATCGCCCAGGCCAGGGCAGCGGGTGCCAAGCTGATGCTCAGTCTCAACGCTTCGCCTTTCCACCTCGACAAACAGGCCGAACGCGAGCGCCTGCTGGCCGGTCGCGCCACCGACTGCTGCATGCCGATCATCTACGTGAACCAGGTCGGCGGGCAGGACGAGCTGGTGTTCGACGGCGGCAGTTGCGTGATTTCCGCCGACGGGCAGGTGACCCAGCGCGCCGAGCCCTTCGCCGACGTGCTGCTGCCGGTCGAACTGACGTTCGATGGCGAGCGCCTGCAGCCGCTGCCGGCCGCCTGCGCGGCGTTGCCCGGCATCGAAGCCAGCGTCTACCAGGCGCTGGTCGTCGGGGTGCGCGACTATGTGCGCAAGAACGGCTTCAAGGGCGTGGTGCTCGGCCTCTCCGGCGGCATCGATTCGGCGCTGACGCTGGCGGTGGCGGTGGATGCGCTCGGTGCGGCGCAGGTCGAGGCGGTGATGATGCCGTATCACTACACCGCGCAGATGAGCCTGGAAGATGCCGAGGAAGAGGCCGACGCGCTTGGCGTGAAGTACAGCGTGCTGCCCATCGCGCCGATGGTGGAATCGTTCCTCGCCACCCTGGCGCCGGTGTTCGAAGGCCTCGGTCGCGACACCACGGAAGAGAACCTGCAGGCGCGTTGCCGCGGCACCTTGCTGATGGCGATCTCCAACAAGAAGGGCTATCTGGTGCTGACCACCGGCAACAAGAGCGAGATGGCAGTCGGTTATGCGACGCTCTATGGCGACATGGCCGGCGGCTTCGACGTGCTCAAGGATGTGCCGAAGACCCTGGTGTTCCGCCTCTGCGAGTACCGCAACACGCTCGGCCCGGTGATCCCGCAGCGGGTCATCGACCGTCCGCCGTCCGCCGAACTGGCGCCGGACCAGAAGGACGAGGATTCGCTGCCGCCGTATCCGGTGCTCGACGAGATCCTGCGTCTGTACGTCGAGCATGACCTGTCGGCCAACGCGATCATCGCCGAGGGTTTCGACGAGCAGACGGTGCGCCGGGTGCTGCGCCTGGTCGATCTCAACGAGTACAAGCGGCGCCAGGCGGCCGTTGGCGTGCGCGTGACCCAGCGCGGCTTCGGCCGCGACCGCCGTTACCCGATCACCTCGGGCTGGCAGATCGGCGACTGAGCCCTCGGAGCGGTCCATGGCGACGGAAGATATCCGCCGCTGCGGACCGCACATCCATGTCTGCGTTGAACGACATATCCCGTTACAGGTCAGGGTAAGAACAGCCTCTTAAAGGGACTTCCCGATGACCGACACCCCGCATTACTCGTCGGAGGAGCGCCGCAAGCGCATCTTCGCCATCGTCGGCGCCTCCTCCGGCAACCTGGTCGAATGGTTCGATTTCTACGTCTACGCCTTCTGCGCGATCTACTTCGCCCAGGCGTTCTTTCCCAAGGACGACCCCACAGTCCAGTTGCTGAATACCGCCGGGGTGTTCGCCGCGGGCTTCCTGATGCGCCCCATCGGCGGCTGGCTGTTCGGCCGCATCGCCGACAAGCGCGGGCGCAAGACCTCGATGATGATCTCGGTGCTGATGATGTGCGGCGGCTCGCTGGTGGTCGCCTGCCTGCCGACCTACGAGACCATCGGCGCGCTCGCGCCTTTGCTGCTGCTGCTCGCGCGTCTGTTCCAGGGGCTGTCGGTAGGCGGCGAGTACGGCACCACCGCAACCTATATGAGCGAGGTGGCGCTGCGCGGGCAACGTGGTTTCTTCTCCTCGTTCCAGTACGTCACCCTGATCGGCGGCCAGTTGCTCGCCGTGCTGGTGGTGGTGATCCTGCAGCAGGTGCTGAGCGAGGACGAACTGCGGGCCTGGGGCTGGCGGATCCCCTTCGTGGTTGGCGCGCTGGCGGCACTGATCTCGCTGTACCTCCGCCGCTCGCTGAATGAAACGGCGAAGACCGAAGACCTGGGGCGCAAGGAGGCCGGCACCCTCGGCGAATTGTTCCGGCACCACAAGGCAGCGTTCTTCACCGTGCTTGGCTACACCGCCGGGGGCTCGCTGATCTTCTACACGTTCACCACCTACATGCAGAAGTACCTGGTCAATACCAGCGGCATGAGCGCGAAGACCGCCAGCGCCGTGATGACCTTCGCATTGTTCGTCTACATGCTGATGCAACCGCTGTTCGGCATGCTGTCGGACAGGATCGGTCGGCGCGCCTCGATGCTCTGGTTCGGCGCCCTCGGAGCGCTCTGCACCTATCCGATCCTGACCGCGCTTAAGGAAGTCAGCAGCCCGTTCGCGGCGTTCGGCCTGATCATCCTGGCGATGGCCATCGTCAGCCTGTACACCTCGATCGCCGGTCTGGTGAAGGCCGAGATGTTCCCTGCGGAAATCCGCGCGCTCGGCGTCGGCCTGTCCTACGCGGTGGCCAACGCCCTGTTCGGTGGTTCGGCGGAATACGTCGCCCTCGGCCTGAAGAGCATCGGCATGGAGGAGACGTTCTACTGGTACGTGTCGGGCATGCTGGTACTGACCTTCTTCGTCAGCCTGCGCCTGCCGAAGCAGGCGAGTTACCTGCACCACGATCACTGAGGCCGAGGGGGCACGGGCGATCTCGCCGGCGGGAAAACCCAGGGCACCGCTGCTCCGCGAGAGTCTGCGTCCGGCAGTCCGGGCGCTAATGACAGGAAAAGAAAAAGGGCCCTCGCGGGCCCTTTTTTCTCTCAGCGCAGTCGACTCAGTCGAACAGGCCGAAGGTCAGGCGGCTTAACCAGGAGCGCTTCTTCGGCGCCTCGGCTTCAGGGGCTTGTGCATCGGCACCGTCCTGGTTGATCAGTTCCTGCGGAATCGATTCCTGGGCGTCCTCGTACTGCTTGATCACGTCCTGGCTGGCGCGGGTCTCGCCCGGCGGCAGCGGCGTGTCGCTTTCGATGAAGCCGAGGGTGGCCTTGGCCAGCCAGGAGCGGTTGTCGGCCTCCTCTTCGCGCGGCACGAACTTGCCATCGACCAGGCTGGCGTTGTCCGGATAGTTCAGCTTCAGGGTTTCCAGGCTGGTGGCAGCCAGGTCGTCCAGGCCGAGGCGCTGGTAGGACTCGACCATGATCGCCAGGCCATCGCCTACCGACGGGGTTTCCTGGAAGTTCTCCACCACGTAACGGCCGCGGTTGGCGGCGGCCACATAGGCCTCGCGGGTCAGGTAATAGTGGGCGACGTGCACTTCGTAAGCGGCCAGCAGGTTGCGCAGGTAAATCATGCGCTGCTTGGCGTCGGGCGCGTAGCGGCTGTTCGGGTAGCGGCTGGTCAGCTGGGCGAACTCGTTGTACGAATCGCGCGCGGCGCCGGGGTCACGCTTGGTCATGTCCAGCGGCAGGAAGCGCGCCAGCAGGCCGCGATCCTGGTCGAACGAGGCCAGGCCCTTGAGGTAATAGGCGTAGTCGACGTTCGGGTGCTGCGGGTGCAGACGAATGAAGCGCTCCGCCGAGGACTTGGCGGCTTCCGGCTCGACGTTCTTGTAGTTGGCGTAGATCAGCTCCAACTGCGCCTGCTCGGCATAGCGGCCGAACGGGTAGCGTGACTCCAGGGCCTTGAGTTTGGCGATTGCGCTGTTGTAGCTGTTATCGCTGAGGGCTTCCTGGGCCTGCTGGTACAGCTCGGCCTCGCTCAGATTCTCGTCGACCACTTCCTTGTTCGAGGAACAGGCTGCGGTGAGGGCGAGGGTGGCGATCAGCAGCAGGTGTTTCACTTGCATATCGGCTTGCGTCCCTGTGACGGCTGGCTGTCTCGTGCGCGGCCGTCCTGTTATAGTGGACGCCCCGGTTGTGCCGGGGCAAAGACGCCGTATTTAACCACAAGCGCGCAGCCGAACCAAAGGCTACGCCCTGCCTTTCCGAGCATGTCTCCTATCAGCAAGCAAGCCATCCAACTGCACGCTTCGGTCCCCACCGAACTCGGCGGGCAACGTCTCGATCAGGTCGCGGCCCAGGTCTTTCCCGAACATTCGCGTTCGCGCCTTTCCGCGTGGATCAAGGACGGCTCGCTCACCGTAGACGGCGGTGTGCTGCGTCCGCGGGACATCGTTTACGGCGGCGCCGTGCTCGAACTCAACGCCGAGCAGGAAGCTCAGGGCGACTGGGTGGCGCAGGACATCGCGCTGAACATCGTCTACGAGGATGAGCATCTGCTGGTGCTGGACAAGCCCTCCGGCCTGGTCGTTCACCCGGCGGCCGGGCACGCCGATGGCACGCTGCTCAATGCGCTGCTGCACCATGCGCCGGACCTGGTGAACGTACCGCGTGCCGGCATCGTCCATCGCCTGGACAAGGACACCACCGGCCTGATGGTGGTCGCCAAGACGCTCGAGGCGCAGACCAAACTGGTCGCGCAGCTGCAGGCGCGCAGCGTCAGCCGCATCTACGAGGCCATCGTCATCGGCGTGATCACTTCCGGCGGGAAGATCGATGCTCCGATCGGACGCAGCTCCGCGCAGCGTCAGCGCATGGCGGTGATCGACGGTGGCAAGCCGGCGGTCAGCCACTACCGCGTGCTGGAACGCTTCCGCTCGCACACGCATGCCCGCATCAAGCTGGAAACCGGGCGCACTCACCAGATCCGTGTGCACATGACCCACGTCGGTTTCCCGCTGGTGGGCGATCCGGTGTACGCCGGCCGCTTCCGCATTCCGCCGGCCGCCAGCGCCACCCTGGTGGAAACCCTCAAGCAGTTTCCCCGTCAGGCCCTGCACGCGCGCTTTCTCGAGCTGGACCATCCGGTCACCGGCAAGCGCATGAAGTGGGAGTCGCCACTGCCCGACGATCTGGTCTGGCTGCTGACCCTGCTGCGCCAGGACAACGAGGCGTTCGTCTGAACGACTGGCTGACCCCCGACTGGCCGGCGCCCGCCGGCGTTCGTGCCTGCGTCACCACCCGCTCCGGCGGCTTCAGTCTTCCCCCGTATGACGGCTTCAACCTCGGCGATCACGTCGGCGACGATCCGTCCGCGGTCGCCGCGAACCGCGGTGTTTTGAACCAAACGTTGGGCTGCGCGCCGGCCTGGTTGTCCCAGGTGCATTCGGTGCGTGCGGTGGAGGCCGACCTGCAGACCGTCCACCGTGCCGACGCCAGCTGGACCGCCCGCCGCGGTGTCGCCTGCGCCGTGCTTACCGCCGACTGCCTGCCCGCGCTCTTCTGCGACCGCGCGGGCACCCGCGTGGCGGCGGCTCATGCCGGCTGGCGAGGCCTGGCTGGCGGCGTGCTGGAGGCGACGCTGGATGCGCTTGAGGTGGACGGGGACGAGTTGCTGGTCTGGCTCGGTCCTGCGATCGGCGCGCAGGTATTCGAAGTGGGGGCCGAAGTTCGCGACGCGTTCATCGGGACTCACGGCGAGGCCGAGCGGGCCTTCGTGCCGAGCGCCAACGCCGGGCGCTACATCGCCGACATCTACCAGTTGGCGCGTATCCGCCTGGCTGCCCGTGGCGTGACCGCGGTGTATGGCGGCGGCTTCTGTACCTTCAGCGATCCGCGCTTCTACTCCTACCGCCGCGCCAACCCTACCGGTCGCTTCGCCAGCCTGGTCTGGCTGGACTAGGGGAGACCCGCTGCCCGAGAGGTTTCCGCTTGCGATCGACGGCTGCCTTTCGGCGGTATCCCGCGGGACTCAATGCGCTCTCGGCGGCAATTCCCCGGAAAACAGCTCGTCATCCACCTGGTCTCCGGGGATCGCATGCTCCTCGGATGCCCATGCGCCCAAGTCGATGAGCTTGCAGCGCTCCGAGCAGAACGGGCGCGACGGGCTCTTCGCACTCCACTCGACGGACGCTCCGCAGGTGGGGCATTCGACGGTCATCGGGTTGCTCATGGCTGGCCTCCGCGCAATGTCAGGTAAAAATGGTGCAGACGCTCGACTTCCGAGCGCAGCCAGGGCAGATCTCTGTCGTTGATCAGTACGTCGTCCGCGTGGCGCAGTCGCTCTTCGCGATGAGCCTGGGCCTGAAGAATGGCGCGGACCTGCTCCTCGGACGCCTTGTCCCGGCTCATGGTGCGCTGCAGTTGCAGCTGTTCGGGCGCATCCACGACCAGCACCCGTTGGGTAAGACGGTGTTGGCCGGACTCGATCAGCAGGGGCGAAACCAGGATCGCGTAGGGCGACTTGGCCTGCGCGAGATAGCTGACGATCTCCTCGCCGATCAGCGGATGCAACAGGCTCTCCAGCCAGCGTCGCTGCTCGGCGTCCTGGAAAACCCTTGAGCGCAGCGCGCCGCGGTCCAGTGTTCCGTCGGCCTGCAGAACGGTCGGGCCAAAATGCTCGGCGATTCGTGCCAGCGCGGGGCGCCCAGGCTCCACGACCCAGCGTGCGACGTGGTCGGCGTCGATCAGGTGGACGCCCAGGTCGACGAAATGCTCGGCCACCGCACTCTTGCCGCTACCGATTCCGCCGGTAAGTCCGAGGATCCAGGGTTTCATCGGGCTGCCGTGGCGTGGTCGAAGGCACGTAGGGCAAGGGCGGGCGCCTTTGCGTGGCGTACTTCGTCATCGTAGGTGGACATGGCCTTGAAGAGAACCAGGGAGAGCGGGGAAGTCATCGGAACCCGGCGAATTGCAGATAGGAGGCCGTTATTTGATCACCCCAGAGCAGGGCAATCCAACCGGCAATCGCGAGATACGGACCAAAGGGAATCGGTGTACTGGCCTCGGACTTGCGCAGGCGCAGCGTGATGATGCCAAGAATGGCGCCCACCAGCGACGACAGCAGAATGGTCAACGGCAGTATCTGCCAGCCACCCCAGGCGCCCAGCATCGCCAGCAGTTTGAAGTCTCCGTAGCCCATGCCTTCCTTGCCGGTGACGAGCTTGAACAGCCAGTACACCGACCACAGGCTCAGGTACCCGGCAATGGCGCCCCAGAGCGCGTCCGTTGCGTTCGCGAAGAGCCCATAGCTGTTCGCGATGAGGCCCAGCCATAGCAAGGGCAGAACGATCACGTCCGGAAGGAGTTGGTGATCGGCATCGATCAGGCTCATCGCCAGCAGGCCCCAGGTCAGCAGCAACATCCCGCCGGTTTGCCAGGACAGTCCGAAGTGCCACGCCACGTAGCCCGACAGTAGACCGCAAGCCAACTCCACCAGGGGGTAGCGCTTGCTGATCGGCGATTTGCAGCTGGAACACTTTCCGCCCAGCGCCAGATAACTGAGCAGCGGAATGTTTTCCCAGGCCTTTATTTCATGCGCGCAGTGAGGGCAGTGGGAGTTCGGCAGCACGAGGTTGAAGGGTTTTTGTGGCGTTTCGGTGGGCAATTCCAGGATTTCCCGGGCCTGTGCCTTCCACTCCCGCTCCAGCATCACGGGCAGGCGATAAACCACTACGTTGAGAAAGCTGCCCACCAGCAGCCCCAACACCCCGGCACACAAAACAAAGGCCAGCGCATGGCTGGCCAGGAAGTCGAGCAACGGCATCAGACGACGGAGCCCAGTTGGAAGATCGGCAAATACATCGCAATGATCAAGCCACCTACCAGCACGCCCAGCACGGCCATGATCATGGGTTCCATGAGCGCCGTCAGGCCGTCGACCTTGTTGTCGACCTCCTCTTCGTAGAAGGTCGCAACCTTGTCCAGCATCGAATCAAGCGCGCCGGACTCTTCGCCAATGGCGGTCATCTGAACAGCCATCGCCGGAAACACACCTGTGGTACGCATGGCGAAGTTGAGCTGCATGCCGGTAGAGACGTCGGCTTTTACCTTGTTCACCGCATTTTTGAACACCACGTTGCCGGTTGCGCCGGATACGGAGTCCAGGGCGTCCACTAGGGATGGTCTGAAAAAGACTTCCCGAATCTGGTGAAATACGCCGATCCCGTTGCCCGAGTTTCCCGATGAAGCAAATGACCTTCGCCGACGCCGAGTACGCCGGCAAGCGCAAGCAGACCCGCA
>NZ_JASCPA010000049.1:0-40412 GCF_029959715.1 Pseudomonas sp. PS02288
ATTTCGGGGGGGCGGTAGGGGGCGCGGTGCGCACCAGCACAGACCTCGCTGCCTGCGGTGCGCACGGCGCACCCTACGGGATCGCGTTTTAAGCCGTTGCGGTCGCTTCCAAGAAGTCCTGGGCGAAGCGCTGCAGCACGCCACCGGCTTCGTAGATCGACACTTCCTCGGCGGTATCCAGACGACAGGTCACGGGGACGTCCAGGCGTTCGCCGTTCTTGCGCGTGATCACCAGCGTCAGGGTTGCACGGGGGGTGCGCTCGCCGAGCACGTCGTACAGCTCGGTGCCGTCCAGGCCCAGGGTCAGGCGATTGGTGCCGGGTTTGAACTCCAGCGGCAGCACGCCCATGCCCACCAGGTTGGTGCGGTGAATGCGCTCGAACCCTTCGGCGGCAATCGCTTCCACGCCCGCAAGGCGCACGCCCTTGGCAGCCCAGTCCCGCGACGAGCCCTGACCGTAGTCGGCGCCGGCCACGATGATCAGCGGCTGCTTGCGCGCCATGTAGGTCTCGATCGCTTCCCACATGCGAGTGACCTTGCCCTCGGGCTCGATACGAGTCAGCGAACCCTTCTTCACCTGGCCGTCGACCACGGCCATCTCGTTAACCAGCTGCGGGTTGGCAAAGGTGGCGCGCTGGGCGGTCAGGTGGTCGCCGCGGTGGGTCGCGTAGGAGTTGAAGTCCTCCTCCGGCAGGCCCATTTTCGCCAGGTACTCGCCTGCCGCGCTGTCGGGCATGATCGCGTTGGACGGCGACAGGTGATCGGTGGTGATGTTATCCGGCAGCAACGCCAGCGGGCGCATGCCCTTGAGCGAGCGTTCGCCGGCCAGCGCGCCTTCCCAGTACGGCGGACGGCGAATGTAGGTGGACTGCGGGCGCCAGTCGTACAGCGGGCTTTCCGCTTCGGCGAAGGTGCCCAGGTCGAACATCGGGATGTAGACCTGACGGAACTGCTCGGGCTTCACCGAGGCAGCGACGATGGCGTCGATTTCCTCGTCGCTCGGCCACAGGTCCTTCAGGGTAACCGGGTTGCCGGCCTGATCGTGACCGAGCACGTCCTGCTCGATGTCGAAGCGCACCGTACCGGCAATGGCGTAGGCGACCACCAGCGGTGGCGACGCCAGGAACGCCTGCTTGGCGTAGGGATGGATGCGCCCGTCGAAGTTGCGGTTGCCCGAAAGTACGGCGGTGGCGTACAGGTCGCGGTCGATGATTTCCTGCTGGATCACCGGGTCCAGCGCACCGGACATGCCGTTACAGGTGGTGCAGGCGTAGGCGACGATGCCGAAACCCAGCTGTTCCAGCTCGCTGAGCAGGCCGGCTTCTTCCAGGTACAGCTTGGCCACCTTCGAACCCGGCGCGAACGAGGTTTTCACCCAGGGTTTGCGCAGCAAGCCCAGCGCATTGGCCTTCTTCGCCAACAAGCCGGCGGCCACCACGTTGCGCGGGTTGGAGGTGTTGGTGCAACTGGTGATGGCGGCAATGATCACCGCGCCATCGGGCAGCAGGCCTTCGCTCTCCTCCACCTTGGCGGCGGCCAGCAAGGTTTCGCCGGCAATGCCGCGCTCTTGCAGCGCCGAGGTCGGCAGGCGTTTGTGCGGGTTGCTCGGGCCGGCCATGTTGCGCACCACGGTGGACAGGTCGAAGCGCAGCACCCGCTCGTACTCGGCGGTCACCAGGGCATCCGCCCAGAGACCGGTGAGTTTGGCGTACTGTTCGACCAGCGCCACCTGCTGCGGCTCGCGCCCGGTGAGCTTGAGGTAGTCGATGGTCTGCTGGTCGATGTAGAACATCGAGGCCGTGGCGCCGTATTCCGGGCACATGTTGGAGATGGTCGCGCGGTCGCCGATGGACAGGCTATTGGCACCTTCGCCGAAGAACTCCACGTAGGCGCCGACTACCCGCTCCTTGCGCAGGA
Source organism: Pseudomonas sp. PS02288 (assembly GCF_029959715.1). Lineage (NCBI taxonomy): Bacteria > Pseudomonadati > Pseudomonadota > Gammaproteobacteria > Pseudomonadales > Pseudomonadaceae > Pseudomonas > Pseudomonas sp. PS02288. The sequence continues at coordinate 1,918 of NZ_JASCPA010000049.1, forward strand.
ACTCGGTGATCGCCAGCACGATATCGGTCGCGGTGATGCCGGGCTGGCGCTTGCCGGTGAGCTCCACGCCGACGATGTCGGGCAGGCGCATCATCGAGGCGCGGCCGAGCATCACGGTCTCCGCCTCCAGCCCGCCGACGCCGACGGCGATCACGCCCAGGGCATCCACGTGCGGCGTATGGCTGTCGGTGCCGACGCAGGTGTCCGGGTAGGCCACGCCGTCGCGCGCCTGGATCACCGGGCTCATTTTCTCCAGGTTGATCTGGTGCATGATGCCGTTGCCGGCGGGGATCACGTCGACGTTCTTGAACGCGGTCTTGGTCCACTCGATGAAGTGGAAACGGTCCTCGTTGCGGCGCTCTTCCACGGCGCGGTTCTTCTCGAACGCATCGGGGTCGAAGCCGGCATATTCCACCGCCAGCGAATGGTCGACGATCAACTGGGTGGGCACCACGGGGTTGACCTTCGCCGGGTCGCCTCCCTTGTCGGCGATCGCGTCACGCAGGCCGGCCAGGTCCACCAGAGCGGTCTGGCCGAGGATGTCGTGGCACACGACGCGCGCCGGGTACCAAGGGAAATCGAGGTCGCGCTTGCGCTCGATCAGTTGCTTCAGCGCATCGGTGAGCAGCGTCGGGTCGCAGCGGCGCACCAGTTGCTCGGCCAGCACGCGCGAGGTGTAGGGCAGCTTGTCGTAGGCGCCGGGCGTGATGGCCTCGACCGCCTCGCGGGTGTCGAAGTAGTCCAGCGCGCTGCCGGGCAGGTTCTTGCGGTATCGAGTGTTCATGCTGATCATGGGCGCTCCTTGAGCGGCACAAACTTAAGGTCTTCGGGACCGGTGTAGTTGGCGCTCGGGCGGATGATCTTGCCGTCGATGCGCTGCTCGATCACATGGGACGACCAGCCCGAAGTGCGGGCGATGACGAACAGCGGCGTGAACATGGCGGTGGGCACGCCCATCATGTGGTAGCTCACGGCGCTGAACCAATCGAGGTTGGGGAACATCTTCTTGATGTCCCACATGATGGTTTCCAGGCGCTCGGCGATGTCGAACATCTTGCTGTTCTTCTGTTCGACGGAGAGCTCGCGCGCGACCTCCTTGATCACCTTGTTGCGTGGATCGGACACGGTGTAGACCGGATGGCCGAAGCCGATCACCACTTCCTTCTTCTCGACGCGGGCGCGGATATCGGCCTCGGCCTCGTCCGGGTTGTCGTAGCGCTTCTGGATCTCGAAGGCCACCTCGTTGGCGCCACCGTGTTTCGGACCGCGCAACGCGCCGATGGCGCCGGCGATGCAGGAATAGATGTCCGAACCGGTGCCGGCAATCACCCGCGAGGTGAAGGTGGAGGCGTTGAACTCGTGCTCGGCGTAAAGGTTGAGCGAGGTGTGCATCGCACGCACCCACGACTCGCGCGGTTTTTCGCCATGCAGCAGATGGAGGAAATGCCCGCCGATGGAGTCATCGTCGGTTTCCACGTCGATGCGTTTGCCGTTGTGGCTGAAGTGGTACCAGTACAGCAGGGCCGAGCCCAGCGACGCCATCAGCTTGTCGGCGATATCGCGGGCGCCGGGATGGTTGTGGTCGTCCTTCTCCGGTGATACGCAGCCCAGCACAGAGACGGCGGTGCGCATCACATCCATCGGGTGCGCCGACGGCGGCAGCTGTTCCAGCGAGGCTTTGAGCGCTGCCGGAAGGCCACGCAGCGCCTTGAGTTTGGCCTTGTAGCTGGCAAGCTCGGCCACGTTGGGCAGCTTGCCGTGCACCAGCAGGTGGGCGATTTCCTCGAATTCGCAGCGGTTGGCGAAGTCGAGTACGTCGTAGCCGCGGTAATGCAGGTCGTTGCCGGTACGGCCGACGGTGCACAGGGCGGTGTTGCCAGCAGCGGTGCCGCTCAGGGCCACCGATTTCTTGGGTTTGAAGCCCGGCGTGGTCGTCTCTTGGGGTGCGCTCATCGCGGGTTACTCCTCATCTGATCCGGTTGATGTTCTTGTTGTTCATCGGAGCCTTCTGTTCGATACGCGGCCCGATCGATCACTTCTTGGCGGCGAACAGCGCATCGAGCTTCTGCTCGAAGGCGTGGTAATCGATGCGCTCGTACAGCTCCATGCGCGTCTGCATGGTGTCGACCACGTTCTTCTGGGTACCGTCGCGGCGAATCGCCGTGTAGACGTTTTCCGCCGCCTTGTTCATCGCGCGGAAGGCCGACAGCGGGTAGAGCACCAGGGAAACATCGGCGCCGGCCAACTCCTGCGTGGTGTACAGCGGGGTCGAACCGAATTCGGTGATGTTGGCGAGGATCGGCGCACGGACCTTCTCGGCGAACAGCCTGTACATGTCCAACTCGGTGATCGCCTCGGGAAAGACCATGTCGGCCCCCGCCTCTACGCACGCCGCGGCACGCTCCAGCGCGGACTCCAGGCCCTCGACCGCCAGCGCATCGGTACGCGCCATGATCACGAAGCTGTCGTCCGTGCGTGCATCCACCGCGGCCTTGATGCGGTCGACCATTTCCTGCTGGGAAACGATTTCCTTGTTCGGCCGGTGACCGCAGCGCTTGGCACCCACCTGATCCTCGATGTGGATCGCGGCGGCGCCGAACTTGATCATCGACTTGACCGTACGGGCCACGTTGAACGCCGAGGAGCCGAAGCCGGTGTCGACATCCACCAGCAGCGGCAGGTCGCAGACATCGGTGATCCGGCGCACGTCGGTGAGCACGTCGTCGAGACCGGTGATGCCGAGGTCGGGAACCCCCAGCGAGCCCGCGGCCACGCCGCCACCGGACAGGTAGATCGCTTTGAAGCCGGCACGCTTGGCCAGCAGTGCGTGGTTGGCGTTGATTGCCCCGACCACCTGCAGCGGGTGCTCGCTGGCTACGGCGTCACGGAAACGTTGCCCGGCAGATACATGACTCATGGCTGACCTCTTGTTGTGGTTGTTTCCTGGGTGCCCGGGTGGGCGCTGGGATAATGGCGCTCGACGTTGCGCTTGGACGCGGCGATGTGACGGCGCATCAGGAGTTCGGCGAGCTCTCCGTCGCCATCGGCGATGGCGTCGAGAATGCGGTGGTGTTCGGTAAAGGCCTGGCGCGGACGATTGGGTATCGCCGAGAACTGGATGCGGTACATGCGCACCAGTTGGTAGAGCTCGCCGCAAAGCATCTGCGTCAGCGTGCGGTTGCCGCTGCCCTGGATGATCCGGTAGTGGAAATCGAAGTCGCCTTCCTGCTGGTAGTAGCCCAGCCCGGCCTGGAACGCCTCGTCGCGCTCGTGCATGTCCAGCACCTGGCGCAGCTCGTCGATCTCCGCCTGGCTCATGCGCTCCGCGGCCAGGCGACAGGCCATGCCTTCGAGGGATTCGCGGATTTCGTAGAGTTCGATCAGTTCGGCGTAGCTCAGCGAAACCACGCGAGCACCCACGTGGGGCACGCGCACCAGCAGGCGCTGGCCTTCCAGCCGATGGATCGCCTCGCGCAACGGGCCGCGGCTGATGCCGTAGACGCGCGCCAGCTCCGGCTCGGAGATCTTGCTGCCAGGAGCGATCTCGCCCTTGACGATGGCCGCCTGGATACGCCGGAAGACGTGCTCGGAAAGGGTTTCCGAATCGTCTGCCACGGCCAGATTGATATCGGCGGCTTCTAGCATATTGTCGACACCAGGCAGGTTTGGTTCGGGAAAAATTACGCCTGAAGACCTATTCAGTCAAACCCAATCACCCGATTGTTGACAATCCTCCGGGATGACCGAAAGACGTCATGGCCAGAACCACCGCTGTTGCGGCCTATATGCGTCTGTCACCGCAGAAAATCAGCATGCTAGAATGCCCACCGCTTGCGCTGCCCAGGAATGATGCCCGCCATGCCCGCGAGCCCCGAGAACAAAGGCTCCAGCCACCCGCCGGTCATGCCGACCCGCCGTCGCGATCATCCAGGACGTATGAGATTCAAGCCCTTCGCTCCTTCCCTCTTCTGCCTGTTCCTTGCGCCCGACGCGGGTTTCGCCGGTGAGAAGACCGTGTACGGCCTGAACGAGCACGCGCGCCTCGCCGAGCTGGATCTGGAAGTGGCGGCGAAGCTGGACACCGGCGCCAAGACCGCCTCGCTCAGCGCACGGGACATCCAACGCTTCAAGCGCGACGGCGAATCCTGGGTACGCTTCTACCTCGCCATCGACGACGCCCATGCCCATCCCATCGAGCGACCGCTGGCGCGGATCAGCAAGATCAAGCGCCGCTCGGGCGACTACGATCCTGAACAGGGCAAGACCTACACCGCGCGCCCGGTGATCGAACTGAGTGTCTGCATGGGACGCGCCCGGCGCGACATCGAGGTCAATCTCACCGACCGCAGCGCCTTCGAATACCCGCTCCTGATCGGCTCCGAGGCGCTCAAGCGCTTCGAAGCACTGGTCGACCCCAGCCTCAAGTACGCCGCCGGCAAGCCCGGATGTGCCGACTCAATCTCTGCCGAGTAGACCCCATGCGCTCTCTTACCCTGCATCTGAAAGTCCTGATCACCGTGCTGGTGACGCTGGGCGTTCTGATTACGGCTTACCAGATCTTCATCCTCGGCATCCCGGTGACCGAGGACGAAACCGACGATCTGTGGAACATCGACGCCAAGGTCGAGTTCGTGGCCACGCCGCATGAGCCGGTCAAGGTGCAGATGTTCGTTCCGCCGCTGAACCAGAACTACGTCAGCCTCAACGAGAGCTTCATCTCCAACAACTATGGCGTGAGCATCAACCGCACCGGCGACAACCGGAAGGTGACCTGGTCGGCGCGCCGTGCCAAAGGCAACCAGACGCTCTATTACCGCCTGGTACTCACCAAGCGCTACAGCGGCGAACAGCTCAAGCCCAAGGGGCCGATCTTCCGCGACGAGCAGATTCCCGTGGATGGCCCCGAGAAGATCGCCGCCGAAGCGCTGATGGCGCCGATCCGCCAGCATTCGGCGGACGTCGAAACCTTCGTCGGCGAGACCATCAAGCGGGTCAACAACGTCAACGACGATAACGTCAAGCTGCTGCTGGGCGGCGACCAGTCCACCGTCAACAAGGCCAGGGTGGTCGACCTGCTGCTGTCCATCGCCCACGTGCCAATGGAGCGCGTGCACACCCTCCGCCTGATCGCCGACCAGCCGCAGAATCCGGAACTCTGGCTGCGCAGCTTCAACGGCGACAAGTGGCTGTACTTCAACCCGGAGACCGGCGAACAGGGCCTACCGGCTGACCGCCTGATGTGGTGGACCGGCGACGAACCGCTGGTGACGCTGGATGGCGGCAAGAAGATCCAGGTCAACTTCACCCTGAACAACAGCGAGATGAACGCCATCCGCCTGGCCAAGCTGACCGACGAGAACACCGACGTCGATTTCCTCGAATACTCGCTCTACGGCCTGCCGCTGCAGACCCAGCAGACCTACCAGATCATGATCATGATCCCGATCGGCGTTCTGGTGATCCTCATCCTGCGCAACCTGATCGGCCTACAGACTCTCGGCACCTTCACTCCGGTGCTGATCGCACTGGCCTTCCGCGAGACGCAGCTGGGTTTCGGCATCGCGCTGTTCACCCTGATCACCGCGCTGGGCCTGTCGCTGCGCTCCTACCTAGAACACCTGAAGCTGCAGATGCTGCCGCGGCTGTCGGTGGTGCTGACCTTCGTCGTGGTGCTGATCGCGGTGATCAGCCTGCTCAGCCACAAGCTCGGCCTGGAGCGCGGGCTTTCGGTAGCGCTGTTCCCGATGGTGATCCTGACCATGACCATCGAGCGCCTGTCGATCACCTGGGAAGAGCGCGGCGCCGGCCACGCGATGAAGGTGGCGATCGGCACGCTGTTCGCCGCGACCCTGGCGCACCTGCTGATGATGGTGCCGCAGCTGGTCTACTTCGTGTTCACCTTCCCGGCGATCCTGCTGGTGATGGTCGGCTTCATGCTGGCGATGGGTCGCTACCGCGGCTACCGCCTGACCGAGCTGTTCCGCTTCAAAGCCTTCCTCAAGGACTGAGCCATGATAGGTCTGTGGAAGAGATGGAAGGCCCTGGAAGCGCTCGGCATCATGGGCATCAACCGGCGTAACGCGGACTACGTGCTGAAGTACAACAAGCGCAGCCTGTACCCGATCGTCGACGACAAGATCATCACCAAGCAGCGCGCCATCGAGGCTGGCATCCACGTGCCGGAGATGTACGGGGTGATCTCCACCGAGAAGGAAATCGACAAGCTCGACGAGATCATCGGCGACCGCACCGATTTCGTCATCAAGCCGGCCCAGGGCGCCGGCGGCGACGGCATCCTGGTGATCGCCGACCGTTTCGAGGACCGCTACAAGACGGTGTCCGGGAAGATCGTCAGCCACGAGGAAATCGAGCACCAGATTTCCAGCATCCTCACCGGGCTGTACTCCCTCGGCGGCCACCGCGACCGCGCGCTGATCGAATACCGCGTAACCCCGGACCAGATCTTCAAGAGCATCAGCTACGAAGGCGTGCCAGACATCCGCATCATCGTGCTGATGGGCTACCCGGTGATGGCCATGCTGCGCCTGCCGACCCGGCAGTCCGGCGGCAAGGCCAACCTGCACCAGGGCGCGATCGGTGTCGGCGTCGACCTCGCCACCGGGATCACCCTCAAGGGCACCTGGCTGAACGCCAAGATCACCAAGCACCCGGACACCACCAACGCGGTGGACGGCGTGCAACTGCCGAACTGGGACGGTTTCATGCGCCTGGCCGCCGGCTGCTACGAGCTGTGCGGCCTGGGTTACATCGGCGTGGACATGGTGCTGGACCAGGACAAGGGCCCGCTGATCCTCGAACTCAACGCCCGCCCCGGCCTGAACATCCAGATCGCCAACGACTGCGGCCTGACCTTGCGCACCCACGCCGTCGAGGCGCACCTCGCGCAACTGGCCGAGCAGGACATTCAGGAGAGTCCGGAAGAGCGCGTGCGCTTCGCGCAATCGCTGTTCGGTCACGTGCCGAACAAGGATTGAACCCGTTGGCGCCTCGCGGTGCCAACCCTCTCAGCCTTCGCTGATCAGGCCCAGCGTCTTGCCCTTGAGCACCGCCTGGGTGCGGCTGCGCACGCCCATCTTGGCGAACAGCTTGTGCAGGTGCCATTTGATAGTCGCCTCGGAGAGGTGCACGGCCTGGGCGATGTCGCGATTGGACATGCCGGCGGCGACGAAACGCAGGATTTCCTGCTCGCGGTAGCTGACGTCCTGGTTTTCGTCGATCTTGTCCGGGTCGATGCCGAGGCGCGCGAACTGCCCGCGCAGCAGCTCGCCGAGCCCTTCCCAGGCACTCGCACGCAGCGGCTCCTGCACCTTCCAGGCCTCCCACAGTGGCAACAGCCAGAGCGCATCGTCCTGGAAGGCACGGCGGTAGCCCCGGCTCCAGGCATCTTCCAGATGAACCTGGAACAGCGCGAAGGCTTTTTCCAGATAACCCTTGCGCCAGTACGCCACCGCCAGCAGCAGCGACAGACGCAGCCGACGATCGCGCTGGTGCTCGGCCGCTTCGCCGGCAAGGCTGCTTTCCAGCACGGCCTGGGCCTTCTCCGGGCGCCGTTCGCTGAGCGCCAGGCGCGCCTGTGAAAGGGCCAGCGCAGTGCAGGCGTCGGGATAGCGTTCGGCCGGCAGCCCCTCCATGAGGCGCGCCAGCTGCAGGCAAATGCGCTCGGCCTCGCCAAGCTGGCGCTGCCACAGCAGCAGTTGCACCTTGCAGCCCATGCCCAGCGCCAGCACGCGCTCGTGCCCCGCGCCCTGCAAGCCGGTGAGCCAGGCATCGAGCTGCCCGAGCCCCTGCCGGGTATCGCCGGAGAAGAACCGCGTCCGCGCCATCACCAGCTGCCCGCGGCTGAACAGCTCCAGCGGCGTCGCCACATCGCGCCAGGTGTTCGCCGCCGGCAGCTCGCCGAGGATCGACGCATGCCGGTCCTGTTCGTACAGGAGATCGGCATAGGCCAGCGCCAGCGGGCCGCCTACCCGGCTGTTGGCGCCGAAGACCCGTTCGACCCGCCCGCGCGCCGCCTCGGCGATCGAACGACCACGTTCCAGCTCGCCGCTTTCCTTGCAGATCAGCGCCTCGATCAGGCTGGTAAGCGCCAGCAGGTACTCGCTGTTCACCTCCTTTAGGTTCTCATGCACTCGGGCGATCGCGCTGGCCGCCTCGCCGTAGTCGCCCAGCAGACCGAAAGCGGCGGCCTGCACGCAGAACAGGCTGGCGCGGAACACCGTCTGGTTCTCCGGCGCCAGTTTCAGCCAGTAGCGCGAAACCTTCAGGCAACTTTCCAGCTTGTCCTGATAGAGCATTACCAGCGCCTTGAGCACCTGCGCCGCCGCTAACAGCTCGGCCAGGCCGTAGTGCATCGGCCTGCCCTGCCCCTGCATCAGGCGCGTGCTGACCTCCTCGATCAGGGCCTCGGCCTCGGCGTACTTCTGCTCGAAAGCCAGTTGCCAGGCATAGAAGATCTGGAACACCGGATGCTCGCGGATTTCCTCGGCGGGCACCTGCTCGAGCCGCTTCAGCACGCCGTACACGCGGTTGCCGGCGATCAGCCCGGCGCCCTTGCGCTCCAGCAGGTCAGCCGCGTGCGGGTAGTCCCGGGCCCGCAGCGCGTAGCCGATGGCCCGTTCCGATTGCTCGTTGCTCTCGCACCAGCGCGCCGCGGCCTGCAACAGGTTGGTGCTGTCGCCGCGCTTGTCCAGGCGGCCCTGGAGAAATTCGGCGAACAGCGGGTGATAGCGAAACCACTCGCCGCGCTCGTCCAGTGCGATGACGAACAACTGCTCGCTCTGCAGGCGCAGGAGCATGTCCAGCGCATCGCGGCGCCCGGTCAGGGCGTTGCACAGCTCGGCGCTGAACTCGTCCAGCAGCGAGGTCTGCTCGAGGAACGCCAGCAGCGACGGCGGCAGGCCATCTAGCACGTCTTCCTCAAGGTAGTCCGCCAGAGTCCGCTCGGCCCCGGAGAAATCGGCGATGAAACGCGCCTGATCGGGTTGCCGGCGCATGCCCAGCGCCGCCAGGTGCAGGGCGGTGATCCAGCCCTCGCAGCGTTTACCCAGTTGCTTGAGCTGCGCGTCGTCCAGCTCGAGCACGCATACCTCGGAGAAATAGCGCGCCATCTCGTCGCGAGAAAAGCGCAGGTCCTCGGCCTTGATCCAGAACACCGATGCCTTGAGCACCGGATCGTCCTCGATGAACAGCGGCCCGAAACGGGTGCTGACCACCAGGTGGACGTGCTCCGGCAGGCGCTCCAGCAGGTAACGTCCGCCCTTGCCGAGGAACGGATGGCGGAGCCGGTGGAAATCGTCCAGCAGCAGATAGAGCGGGCGCTCCAGGGTCTTCAGGTCGGCGATCAGCGCCTCCAGCAGGGCCTCTTCCGGCCAGTTGGCCTGATCGTCGAGCAGTGCCATCGCGCGGCTGCCGAAGCCGGGGCAGACCGCACCGATGGCGGCGATCAGATAGCGCAGCAGGCGCTCTGGCGGGCTGTCCGACTCGTCGCAGGAGAGCCAGGCGACGCACTCGCCGGACGCCGCCAGGCACCCGGCGAACTGGCCCAGCAGCGTGCTCTTGCCGTAGCCCGCCGGCCCGCTGACGATCAGCAGGCGCCGCTCGCGGGCGGCGAACAGACGCTCGACCAGCGCGGTGCGTGCGAGCTGCGCCTGCTGCCCGCGGTCCATCGGCGAGAGCTTGGTGCCTAGCAGCGGAAATCCGGATACCTGAGCCAGTGAGCCATTCATGCGTCGAGCAACTCCAGTTCGCGGGCGCGGCGGATCGCGTGGGTGCGGTTACGCACCTTGAGCTTGTCGTAGATGTTGTGCAGGTGCCATTTCACCGTGCCCAGCGCCAGGGCCAGGCGAACGCCAATTTCTTCGTTGGACATGCCGGTGGCGGCCAACCGGATGACCTCCATCTCGCGGTCGGTGAGCTCATCGCCCGGCGACTCGACCGTTTCGCGCGCCGGGCTGCCCGGCCAGACCGTCAGCAAGCCGCGAATGAAGCCCTGCAGCGCCGGTTGGCGCTCGGTGACTTCGAGCTGCTGGAGCATCTGCCGGATGGCCTCGCCCTCCTCGATGAACAGACTGCGCAGCCCTTCGCGTTCGGCATCGATGAGGCATTGCACGAGCGTGCTCAACGCCCGCTCCTGATAGCCCAGCCGCTGGTGGCTGAGTGCCGCGAGAATCTCCAGGCGCAGGCGCTGCACGCCATGCCAGCCGGGTTGCAGCAGCTCACGCAACTGGGCGATCTCGTGCAACGCCTCGCTGTATTGCCCGCGCGCCTGTTGCAGGCGCACGCGGCTAACGCCCAGGCTCCAGCGCACCGGATTGAACGGCTGCGCGGCGTAATGCGCGGCATGACGTTCCCAGTCGAGGCTCTTCAGGCGCTGCTCGGCGCGGCGGATGCGGTCCGCCGCCGGTTGCTGCAGGATCAGCGCGATCTCGTCCGCCACCGCCTGCGCCTGGAAACGCCAGGACTGGTTGCGCACCGCCAGTCCTTGAAGCAGCACCAGGCTTTCCAGCGCCTCGCGGGTCTGGTTTCGGGCGCGCTGGAGGCGCGAGAGGAACAGCAGGCCCTGGGCATAGAGGTCGATCGGGTTGATCACATCGACCTGGCGCAGCGCGCGTCCGAGGCGCTCCTCGAGTCCGTCGTAACGCGCCTGCTGGTAAGCGATCAGTGACTCGGTGATGGCGGGCAGCGCCAGCGCGCGGGACCTGTCGCCGAACCACGGCATCAGCCTCCCGCGCAGGCGTTCGGAAAGCAGCTGCGCCTGCCGCGTGCAGCCCTGTTCCAAGGCCAGCAGCACCTCGACGTTGCTCAGTTGCATCGCCAGGTAGCGGCCTTCGAGAAAGTGATTGCGCTGCTGCGCCAGCGCGAGCAGGTGCCGCGCCGCTTCGGGACGGGCGAGCATCACCTGCGCCAGCGCGCCGACGACCAGCAGTGCCACCTCGAGAAACGCCGCATGCTGACCCAGCTGTGCTTCGACCTTGCCGGCCAGTTCCACGCACAGCGCAAGTTCGTCCTTCTGCAGCGCGATCAGCGCCTTCACCGCCATGGCAGCCAGATAACCCTGCTGCAACGGCTCGCCTTCGCCCGCGTCCCAGCGTTGCAAGAGTTCGTCGAGCAGGCGCTTGGCCTCGGGCAACGACTGGCCAGCCGCCTTCTCCCAGACAGTCGCCAACACCAGCACCGGGTAGCGCTCGGCAATGGCGTCGGGAATCTGCTGGCGCCAGCGGTAGATCTGGCTGAGCTGACCGCGGTTGATCAGCTCCAGCCCGCAGCCATCCACCAGCGCGGCAAGCATTTCAGGGTCTTCGGCGAGGCAGGCGTGCTCGATCGCCAGGTTCTGCATGTGATGGTTGGTGAACCACAGGCTGGCGTTGAAATGCAGGTGCTTGAGGCGTTCCGGGTCGCGCTGGCGCAGGCGCGCGCGGAGGAAGTCCGCGAACAGGTGGTGGAAGCGGTACCAGTGCCGGGCGCGATCCAGCGGTTCGAGGAACAGCTGGCGCTGCTCCAGTTCCTCCAGCAAGGCCTGCCCGTCGTCGCAGCCGGTCAGTGCCCCGGCCAGTTCGCCGCTCAGTTGGTTGGCCACCGCCAGCGCCAGCAGTTGCTCCTGCAGCGGCTCCGGCAGTTGCTCGAATACGGTGCTCAACAGGTAGTCGCCGACCGCCAGTTCGCTGACGTTGCGGGGCATCGGTGCGTCATCGGAACGGTTGTGCAACCACAGGCTGGCGAGGTGTACACCGGCCAGCCAACCCTCGGTCTGCGCATGCAGCGCCGCAACGGTGGCGGTATCCACGCAGAGCCCGGCGCTGCGCAGGTATTCGCCGGTCTCCTCCAGGCTGAGGCGCAGCTCGTCGCTGCCGATCTCCAGCAACAACCCTTTGGCGCGCAGGCTGGCCAGACGCAGCGCGGGCAGAGAGCGGCTGCCAAGGGCGAGGACGAATCCGGGTGGCCCCAGCAGCACCATGCGATTGAGCGCAGCCAGCAAATCGGGGTCCTGGATCAGGTGAACGTCGTCGATCACCAGCAGCAGCGGCTGCCGCTGCTCGGACAGGTCCGCCAGGAGGCTTTCCACCACCGCGGCCACCGGCACCTGCATGGTGTTGCGCAGGTAGCTCAGCGCATCCGCGCCGATGCCCGGAAAGGCGCTGCGCAATGCGGCGATCAGCTGAGTCAGGAAATGCAGTGGATCGTCGTCGCCTTCGCCCAGGGAATACCAGGCGCTGGCGTAGCCCTCGGCGCTGCGCGACGCCGCAAGCTCGGCCAGCGCGATGGTCTTGCCGAAGCCCGCGGGGGCGCGGAACAGCACCAGCCGCGCGGAGGGTGCGCCGAGAAGGGCCTGGAGATGGGGCCGGGGAAGGCTCGCGGACGGTTGCGGTGGCAACAGCTTCGAGCGCGACAGACTGCTTGAGGCTGGATCTAGAACTGCGTCCACGGCCTGGGTCCTCGTCCTTATGGTTGTTAGTCGGAGTCATACTCCTCGGACTCCGACATTCTAGGGGCTGTCGAGGCCTCACCGCGAGCCGCATCGCCGCGAATCAGGCCTCAACCGACCCCAGTAGCCGCCGAAGAACCCCCTGGCGGCTAGGATCATGCGTACGGCGGCACTACAATCGCCTCCCGTGCCCGTCTGACCCCTCCCCATGTCGACCTGTTCCCTCCACGCCCTCGGTTACCGCGCCGACCCGTCCGCCTTCTTCGCCTCGATCTGCGACGCGCCGGGAGCCGTGCTGCTCGACGCCGGGCGCCCGGACGCCGAGCGCGGACGCTTCGACATCCTCAGTGCCTGGCCGCTGGCGGAATTCACGCCTGCCGCCGATGAGCCGGCCGAAGCCTTTCTCCAGCGCCTGCGCCAGGCCCTGGCCGAAATGGCCCCGGCCGAGCTGCCGGCGGGCGTCGAACTGCCCTTTGCCGGCGGGCTGATCGGCTACCTCGGCTACGATTTCGGTCGCGGCCTGGAGCGCCTGCCGAGTCGCGCGCAGGACGATCTGCATCTGCCCACGGCGACCCTCGGTCTGTATGCCTGGGCGCTGATCAGCGATCACCAGCTCGGCACCAGCCAGTTGCTGTTCCACCCGGCACTGGCCGAGTCCGAACGCCGGCGGCTGTGCCGCCTGTTCGAGCAGCCCACGACGTCCGAGCCTGAGCCGTTCTCGCTGCGCGCGGCGTTTCGCGCCGACATCGATGCCGAACAGTACCGTTCCGCGATTGCCCGCATCCAGGCCTACATAGCGGCTGGAGACTGCTACCAGGTGAACTTCGCCCAGCGCTTTCGCGCGCCGTGCCAGGGCGAACCCTGGCTGGCCTACCGCGCGTTGCGCCGCGCCTGCCCCACCCCGTTCGCCGCCTACCAGGCGCTGGCGGGCGGCGGCGCGATCCTCAGCCTCTCGCCCGAACGCTTCCTGCAACTCAGCCAGGGCCAGGTGGAAACCCGGCCGATCAAGGGCACCAGGCCGCGCGGCGCGACGTCCGCCGAAGACGAGCGGCAGGCGCGCGAGCTGCTGGCGAGCGACAAGGACCGCGCGGAAAACCTGATGATCGTCGACCTGCTGCGCAACGATCTCGGCCGCAGCTGCCGCATCGGCACGGTGAAGGTGCCCGAGCTGTTCGCGCTGGAAAGCTACCCGAACGTGCACCACTTGGTCAGCGCGGTACGTGGCGAACTGGCCGAAGGCCGCGATGCGCTCGACCTGCTCGCGGGCTGCTTCCCCGGGGGATCGATCACCGGCGCACCGAAGATCCGTGCGATGCAGATCATCGACGAGCTGGAGCCGACACGCCGCTCGATCTACTGCGGCTCGCTTCTCTATCTGGACGTGCGCGGGGAAATGGACAGCTCGATCGCCATCCGCAGCCTGCTGGTCAAGGATGGTCAGGTCAGTTGCTGGGGCGGCGGTGGCATCGTCGCCGACTCGGACTGGCAGGCGGAGTACGAGGAATCCAAGACCAAGGTGCGCGTGCTGCTGCGCACCCTGGAAGCCCTGTAGCGGTGGCCCGCCTCAGGCAGGCGGGAATTACAGCGTCAGGCTGCGATTGGAGGCCTTGAGGAACTCCTGCTTGAGGGCCTCGAAGGTATGCACGGCGGGGAACTGCGGGAACTCGCGAATGACGTTCTCCGGCGCATGGAACAGGATGCCGGCATGCGCTTCGTCGAGCATCGCGGTGTCATTGTAGGAGTCGCCGGCCGCGATCACGCGGTAGTAGAGACTCTTGAAAGCGATCACCGACTGACGCTTGGGGTCCTTCTGGCGCAATTCGTAGCCGACCACGCGGTCGCTCTCGTCCACCACCAGCTTGTGGCAGAGCAACGCCGGGAAGCCGAGCTGGCGCATCAGCGGCTGGGAGAACTGGTAGAAGGTGTCGGAGAGAATCACCACCTGGAAACGCTCGCGCAGCCAGTCGATGAACTCGCGCGCGCCTTCGAGCGGCTGCAGCGTGGCGATCACCTTCTGTATGTCGGAAAGCTTCAGGCCGTGCTCGTCGAGGATGCGCAGGCGCTGCTTCATCAGCACGTCGTAGTCGGGAATATCCCGAGTGGTGGCCTTGAGCGCGTCGATACCGGTTTGCTCGGCGAACGCGATCCAGATTTCCGGTACCAGGACCCCTTCCAGGTCGAGACAGGCGATTTCCACAGGAGTCTCCAAAGACTGCTTATCGAAGGGGCGGCACTTTAGCAGCCAGCCCAGGCGAAGGCTATCGAACCGCGGAGCGGTGGTTGGCGCCCGGCGGCGCTGGTACCATCGCCCTCCTTCGCGAACCGCGCCCAATCACAGGAGCCCGCCATGAGCCTCGATCTGGACACCCTCAATGCCGAACTCGGCCACGACGCCGAGAAGCTCGTGGAATGGGCTCTGGGCCTTGGCAAGACGGCCATCTGCACGACCAATTTCCGGCCTTTCGAGGCGGTGATTCTGCACATGGTCAGCCGCGTCGACCCGAACATCCCGGTGATCTGGATGGACAGCGGCTACAACACCGACGCCACCTACCGTTGCGCCGACGAAATCTGCCGCAAGCTGAACCTCAACCTGAGCATCTACCTGCCGAAACGCTCGCGCGCGCACCGCGAAGCCGTCGAAGGCGCCACGCCGGCGCTGGACGATCCGCGTCACGCGGCGTTCACCGAGGAGGTCAAGCTGGAGCCCTTCGCCCGCGCCTTGCGCGAAACCGCGCCGCAGGTGTGGTTCACCGCCCTGCGCGCCACCGACACTGCCGTGCGCGCGGCGATGCAGCCGATCAGCCTGAACCCGGACGGCTTGATCAAGGTCGCGCCCCTGCTGCACTGGACGTCGAAGGACCTCTACCAGTACCTGACCCGCTACGACCTGCCCAACGAGTTCGACTACTTCGACCCGACCAAGGGCGAAGACAACCGCGAGTGCGGGCTGCACCTGAGCCACTGATCCCTGGCGGAACGAAAAAAGCCTCCCAACGGGAGGCTTTTTTCATGGCGCGGAAACTCAGTAGACCGGCAGCTCGACGTTCTTGAACAGCTCGTCCATCTCGGCCTTGTTGTGGCACTGCACCGCCTTGGCCAGCACGTCGCGGGTCAGGTGCGGTGCGAACTTCTCGATGAAGTCGCACATGAAGCCACGCAGGAAGGTGCCGCGACGGAAGCCGATCTTGGTCACGCTGGACTCGAACAGGTGGCTGGCGTCCAGCGCAACCAGGTCATCATCGAGTTTCTCGTCGACCGCCATGTGGGCAACGATGCCGACGCCAAGGCCCAGGCGCACGTAGGTCTTGATGACGTCGGCGTCCACCGCGGTGAACACCACTTTGGGCGTCAGCCCGCGGTGGCTGAAGGCCTCGTCGAGCTTGGAACGGCCGGTGAAGCCGAACACGTAGGTCACCAGCGGCTGCTCGGCGAGCCCCTCGAGGGTCAGCTTGGGCAGTTTGGTCAGAGGATGGCCCTTGGGCACGATCACGCAGCGGTTCCAGCGGTAGCACGGCATCATCACCAGGTCGCCGAACAATTCAAGGCCCTCGGTAGCAATGGCGAAATCGGCCGAACCGTCGGCGGCCATTTCCGCGATCTGCAGCGGCGTGCCCTGCTGCATGTGCAGGGTGACGTCCGGGTACTGTTTGATGAAGGCGCTGATCACCGGAGGCAATGCATAGCGCGCCTGGGTGTGGGTGGTGGCGATGGACAGCGTGCCCTTCTTCTCGTTGGAGAATTCCTGGGCGATCTGCTTGATGCTCTCGCACTTGCGCAGGATCTCGCCCGCGGTGGTGATGATCCGCTCGCCCGCCGGTGTCACGCGCGTCAGATGCTTGCCGCTGCGAGCGAAGACTTCAACGCCCAGTTCGTCCTCCAGCAGGCGAATCTGTTTGCTGATCCCCGGCTGGGAGGTGTACAGGCTCTGCGCCGTGGCCGACACGTTCAGATCGTGATGGGCGACTTCCCAGATGTAGCGCAGTTGCTGAAGCTTCATGGCTTTCCCTCAGTGGTTCTTTCGCTGCCCATCGGCAGGTTTTTATAACCATATTATTAGTTGAGGGTGTAAGGCTAGACGATTTTTATAGGCACGCTCACATTTAGTGCGCGCTATTTCAAAAATCCGCCCGCGCACGCGTCTGCAACATCGGCACCAGATAGACCGGCACCTCGGCCAATTGCATCACGCAGGTGGCGGTGCGCCCGAGGGAAGTACCGTTACAGCTGTCCTGGCTGTGCGCACCGAGCACCACTGCATCCACCGCCAGTTCGCGGGCCTGTTCGAGGATGACCTGGGGCGGGTCGCCGCGGATCACCCGCACCGTGCGGATCAGGTCCAGGTTTTCGTAGGCTTCGCCCATTTCGTCGCGGAAGCCTTCCAGTACGCGCTGTTGGATGTTCGACATGACCACATCCAGTCCGTCGGTGCGCAGGCGTTCGAGCGTGTCCTTGTCCAGGTAGGTCTGCAGGACCGACTCCGCGAACAGCCCCATGGGCTCCACCGCGTGCACCACGTAGAGCTCGGCCTTGTAGGCCTGGGCCAGGGAAACCGCATGCTGTAACACGTAAGGCGCGTAAAGACCGAGGTCCGTGGCGTAGAGAATGGTCCGGATCATATGCCCTCCGACTGCGAGCGAATTGGGCCTCGCCACAGCTTAGCAGCGGATATGAAAATGGCATGTCTCGGTCGACCGTCGACAATCCGAACCCATTCTGCTCGCAGAAAGGCGCTAGATGCGCCCCGCGCTCAGAAAGCTCAGCGCCTGATACAGCGCGCGCGTACAGGGCATGTCCTGCCCCTTGGCCTCCGCCGCGGCGAGCGGTGCGGCATAGATGGCCGGCAGCTCCAGCGGGCGGCGGGACAGATGATCGTGGTACATGCTCGGCAGGTAATCGCTCATCCGTTCGGTCATGACCAGCAACTTGTCGGCAAGACCGGGCGGCATCGCATGGCCACAGGCCTCGGCGCCCTGCACCACCTCCAGCATGATCGAGCGAATCAGCGCGCGGCTGTCCGCTTGCCCCATGAGTGCCTCGGTTCCGGCATCGAGCAGCACCGAGAGCCCGTTGTAGGGCACGTTCCACACCAGCTTCTGCCAGCGCGCCTGGTCAAGGTTGGCCATCGCGGTGGATTCGAGCCCCGCCTGGCGGAACATTTCGCAGCCGCTTTCGAGGAGCGCCTGGCGCTCGGCCGCGTCGATCGCCAGCCCCGAGTGATAGCCGAGGTTGACCCCGCCCAGGGCCTGGTGCACCACTTCCCCCGGCGCACGACGGTGGGCGCAGATGTAGCAGAGCCCGCCGATCAGGTGCAGCCCTTCGGGCAACAGCGGGCGCAACGCCTCCTCGACCCCCAGGCCGTTCTGCAACATCACCACCCTGGCATCCGGCGCAGCCGCCTGAGCGATCAGTGGCGCGAGGTCGGCGTTGCTGGTGGTCTTGGCACCCACCAGCAGCCAGTCGCAGGGCGGCATCTGAGCAGCCTCCCGATAGGCCTGCACCGGGTTGAGCAGCAGTTCGCCGTGCACCGCGCTATCCACCCGCAGGCCGCGCTCGCTCACCGCCGCGAACTCGCTGCGCAGCAGGAAATGCACGTCGTAGCCCGCGCGCGCCAGCATCAGGCCGTAGAAGCCGCCGATGGCGCCCGTGCCGATGATGCCGATGCGTGGACGATGGATTTCGCTCATCAGGGAAGCTCCTCTGCGGGACCGGCCAACGCCGCGTCCAGGGCTGAAACAAGGGAAGCGCGCTCGAGTCGCGCTTGCAATGCGCCAAAGAACTGGCCGTCGCGGATCACGAACAACGCCGGCAAGTGGAAAACGCCATAGCGTTCCAGCAGTCCGCCATTGTTGCCAGCGTCCACCCAGCACAGACGCTCGACGGGCAACGCCATGCCGGGCAACTCGCGACGCGCCCAGCGGCAACTGGCACAACCGATGCTTGTGAATACCAGCAGCGAAACGCCCGACAGGTCGAGCAGGCGGTGATCCGCGTCGAAGTCTGTCAACTCGAGCTGGGTTCTTATACTGTCTTCAGCAGCCATCGTCGTGTCATCACAGGAGTCGTCCATGCGCCGGTTCTTACGTCACCCCAGCGACATGCCCATCGAGTTGAAGCTGCGCGACCAGGAGCGCCTGCCGCGACAGCGGCTGAACAATATCAGCCTTGGCGGGGTGGCGTGCAATTGTACGGAGCGCCTGCAGAACGGCACGCCGATCGAACTGCGCATCCCCCTGTTCGGCGACGACGCCACCTGCAACGGCGTGATCGCCTGGTGCGAAAAGGAAGCCACCGGTTATCTGGTGGGCATCACCTTCATCGACGAGGACACCCTGTTCAAGGCGCGGATGGTGCAGCAGGTCTGCCAGATCGAGCGCTATCGGCGCGAGCGCGAGGAACAGCTGGGTACCCAACTGGGCATCGAGGACGTCGCCCAGGAATGGATGAGCGCCCATGCCGAGGAGTTCTCCCGCGACAGCTTCGACCGCCACTGACGCCGGTCCGCGCAGGCGCATCGCCCATTGTCTCGCTCCCGCCTAAGCGGTAAGGTTCCGTTCCCCCGCGCTCGACCCTCGGTGATCCGCCTCGCAGGGGAACGCGAGCGGCTCGAAAGCCGCGCTCCGACGACCCGACCTGATGAAAAGCACGATGGCTGATTTACCGATCGACGATCTTAACGTTGCCTCCAACGAAACCCTGATCACCCCTGATCAACTCAAGCGTGAAATCCCTCTCAGCGAAGCGGCTCAACGTACCGTGGCGCATGGCCGGCAGGTTATCCGCGATATCCTCGACGGTCGCGACCACCGTCTGTTCGTGGTGGTCGGGCCCTGCTCGATCCACGATATCAAGGCCGCTCACGAGTACGCCGAACGCCTGAAGGCGCTTGCAGCGAAGGTATCGGACAGCCTGTATCTGGTCATGCGCGTGTACTTCGAGAAGCCGCGCACCACGGTCGGCTGGAAGGGCCTGATCAACGATCCGTACCTGGATGACTCCTTCAAGATCCAGGACGGCCTGCACATCGGCCGCAAGCTGCTGCTGGACCTGGCGGAGATGGGCCTGCCCACCGCCACCGAAGCCCTCGACCCGATCTCGCCGCAGTACCTGCAGGACCTGATCAGCTGGTCGGCCATCGGCGCCCGCACCACGGAATCCCAGACCCATCGGGAAATGGCTTCCGGCCTGTCCTCCGCGGTCGGATTCAAGAATGGCACCGACGGTGGCCTGACCGTGGCGATCAACGCACTGCAATCGGTTTCCAGCCCGCACCGTTTCCTCGGCATCAACCAGCAGGGCGGCGTCTCCATCGTCACCACCAAGGGCAATTCCTACGGCCACGTGGTGCTGCGCGGCGGCAACGGCAAGCCAAACTACGACTCGGTGAGCGTGGCGATCTGCGAGCAGGAACTGACCAAGGCGAAGATCCGCCCGAACGTGATGGTCGACTGCAGCCACGCCAACTCCAACAAGGACCCGGCGCTGCAGCCGCTGGTAATGGACAACGTCGCCAACCAGATCGTCGAGGGCAACAGCTCCATCGTCGGCCTGATGGTGGAAAGTCACCTGGGCTGGGGCAACCAGTCGATCCCGAAGAACCTGTGCGACCTGAAGTACGGGGTGTCGATCACCGATGCCTGCATCGACTGGGACACCACCGAGAAAACCCTGCTGGGGATGCACGCGAAGCTCAAGGACGTGCTGCCCAAACGCCAGCGCGGCTGAGCCGCCGGGCAATGAAAAACGCCGGGCATTGCCCGGCGTTTTCGTGTCTGGACCCGCTTCACTCCTTGGCTTTGAGCTTCTCCTGACGCTCCATGTAACGCTCAACGTAGGAGCAGGAAGCGATCACCGAATAGCCGATGCGCTCGGCGTAGGCCAGCGCGTGCTCGGTCAATGCCAGGGCGATACCGCGTCCACGCAGGGCGTTGGGGACGAAGGTGCGGTAGATGTCCAGCGTCTGTTTACCCAGGTCCATGTATGCCAGGTAGGCTCGATTACCATCCACGATGATCTCGAACTGATGAGCCGTCTGGTCATGCCGGATGGATAATGCCTCGCTCATTGCTTACTCCTCGGCGGACCTCGTGGGCGGGTCCGAATCTTATTGATCTTATTCTGGCGGAGACTGTGACCGGTCGTTGCCACTTCGACAGGCGTTGTCGCCTCGGCGTTCTGGCTTTTTAACACTCCGATGCCAGACAAGTGAATAGTCGATATGCCCGACGGTCCACTCCACAGTACGCGGGAGGATCACGGCGCCCCTCCGCGGAGTTGTACCGGGGCGTTTTCAGGACAGGAGAGATCGCTCCGTCAGGCTGACGTGCTGGAGAATCCCTGGCTATTGCCTGTTAGACGAATGAAAAGTGTCATCGCCGCATAGTGTCCACGGACTGGGCGGATATGTGAGAAGAACACCAGCTGGTTGCTTTTTATACAAAAAAAGGCGCCAAGAGCATTCTCTGCGCAACTTCTTCAAAAAACCACCTATACCTTGCGTTTGCCGCGTTTACTTGGCCCAAGTTATAGGTAACATATAGCCCGCAAATTTCCTGGTTCGGGAAATTGCTTGAATAGATTGTCCACCTTAAGGGGAACACGATGAACAACGTTCTGAAATTCTCTGCTCTGGCTCTGGCCGCAGTTCTGGCTACCGGTTGCAGCAGCGTCACCAAAGAAACTGAAGCCCGTCTGACCGCCACCGAAGACGCCGCTGCTCGCGCTCAGGCTCGTGCCGACGAAGCCTACCGCAAAGCCGACGACGCCATGGCCGCTGCTCAGAAGGCTCAGCAAACTGCTGACGAAGCCAACGAGCGCGCTCTGCGTATGCTGGAAAAAGCCAGCCGCAAGTAATAGTCTCCGGACTATCGAAGCCGACCTCTGGGTCGGCTTTTTAATGCCTGCGATTCGTCCAATAAAAAAGCCCCGCCGGCAATGCACGGCGGGGCTCTTTGTCAGAGAGATCACTGGGCGACGGGAAGGCTCGCGGCATGCATGACGCTGTCGGCGACTTCGATCGGCAGGCCGTCTTCGGCCGCCACGACCTCGCGAACGATTTCCCAGTCCATCTGCTGGTTGGCGGCGATGTCCTGACGCTGCAGCAGCGTGTTGATCACTGCAGTGTGCTTGTCGACGTGCGACGGGTCACCGTGGTCATCCAGTGGCTGATGGGCTTCGAGATAGATCTTTCCGCCGCTGACGCCGAACTTGTAGGGCTCGTTGATGATGCGCACCGGCGTTCCCACCGGCGCCATCTTCGCCAGTTCCAGCACGTTCTGGTTGAGCATGCGGAAACAACCGTGGCTGACGCGCATGCCGATGCCGAACTTCTTGTTGGAGCCGTGGATCAGGTAACCGGGCAGGCTCAGGCTGAACTTGAACGGACCCAGCGGGTTGTCCGGCCCCGGCGGCACCACCGTCGGCAGCGGGTCACCCTCGGCGACATGTTCGGCGCGGATCGAGGCCGGCGGATACCAGGCCGGATTGGCGGTCTTGGCGGTCACCTTGGTCAAGGTGATCGGCGAACCCCAACCCTCGCGACCGATGCCCAGCGGGTAGGTGTGCACCACGTTCTCGCCTTTCGGGTAGTAGTACATGCGGTACTCGGCGAGGTTGATGACGATGCCCTCGCGCGGACCGGGCGGAAGGATGAAGCGTGTCGGCAGGATGATTTCGGTGCCGGCACCCGGCAGCCACGGGTCGACACCGGGGTTGGCGGCGACCATTTCCAGGTAGCCGAGGTCATTGGCCTCGCCGACGTCGGCGAAGGTGTCCTCGTATTTGGCGGTGACCACCTGAATCTGCCCGACCACGTCTTCACCCGGCGGCGGCAGGGGCAGCTCCAGTGCGGAGGCGGAACCCGCGACACTCAGCGCGGTGGCGAACAATGAGCAGGCGACCGCAGGAACGCGCGACGACATCCGAAAAATCCTTGAGGGGTATGACGGGAAAGAGGCGAAATTGTACACGCAGGCCTCTGCCTCGGGGAGTCCTGGGGGCGGCCCGAACTCAGGCCATCGGCCATTCGGGGCGGCTGCCGCGCCGGTGCTGCTGCAGCATGGCCTTGCAGTGCGCGCACAGGCGCCGGTCATGCAGCGCAGCCCGCTCCATGCTCCGCCAGCGCGGCATGGCCGGCAGCAAACCGCCGCACAGGGTGCGATCGGCATGCCCGCTCAATTCGAGTTGGCGTTCGACGATATGCAGACGTATCTCGCGACAGGCGAACAGGTCGAGCTGCTCGTCCGGCTCGATCAGTTGATAGGCATGCAGAGACCAGGCGGGACGCGGCATCGGGGGCTCCAGAACGGGGCCGCCACCTTAGCCGAAAGGCCCCGCGCGGAAAAGATGGCGCGGCGCGTTAAAGCAGCGGCTCCAGGGTCGGCCACAGGTTGTCGAGCATCCGCGGCTGACCCACCGCCGCCGGATGGATGCCGTCCGCCTGCATCATCCCCGGTACGCCGCCGACGCCTTCGAGGAAGAACGGCACCATCGGCACCTTCTCCTGTTCGGCCAGCGTCGCGAAAACCTGCTCGAAGTTGCGGTTGTAGCGCGCGCCATAGTTCGGCGGCAGGCGCATGCCCAGCAGCAACACCCTCGCGCCGCTGGCCTTCGACTTCTCGATCATGGCGGCAAGATTCTGTTGCAATTGCTGCGGTGGCTGGCCGCGCAGTCCATCGTTGCCGCCAAGCTCGATGATCACCAGCTCCGGCTTGTGTTCGGAGAGCAGCGCGGGAAGCCTGGAAAGCCCGCCGGCACTGGTGTCGCCGCTGATCGAGGCGTTCACCACCTGATGATCCACGCCCTTTTGCTGCAGGCGTTTTTCCATCAGGGCGACCCAGCCCTGGCTGGTATCCAGTCCCAAACCCGCGCTGATACTATCGCCGACGACCAGCAGGGTGCCGGCAGTCGCCCCTTGGGCCCACAGCAGCAAGGCGATGGCGGTACCGAAAAACCACGTACGCATTGGATTCTCCATGAGCGCAAGCATTCTCAAAGCGCAGAACCTTAGCAAAGTGGTCCCCAGCGCGGAAGGCGCGCTGACCATCCTCCACGATCTCTCCCTCGATCTTCAGCCCGGCGACAGCATGGCCATCGTCGGTAGCTCCGGCTCCGGCAAATCGACCCTGCTCGGCCTGCTTGCCGGGCTCGATCTGCCCAGTTCAGGTGAAGTGACGCTGGCCGGCAACCGCCTCAACGACCTCGGCGAAGACCAGCGCGCCCAGGTGCGTGCCGATCACGTCGGGTTCGTCTTCCAGTCGTTCCAATTGCTCGACAGCCTGAGCGCACTGGAGAACGTGATGTTGCCGCTGGAGCTCGACGGACGTCGCGATGCCCGCGAACGCGCCCGCGAGCTGCTCGACCGCGTCGGCCTGGGCCAGCGTCTCACCCACTACCCACGACAGCTTTCCGGCGGCGAGCAGCAGCGCGTGGCGATTGCCCGCGCCTTCGCCGCCGAACCGGATGTGCTGTTCGCCGACGAACCCACCGGCAACCTGGACAGCCACACCGGCGCGCACATCAGCGATCTGCTCTTCACACTGAACCAGGAAAACGGCACCACGCTGGTCCTGGTCACCCATGACGAACGCCTGGCGCAGCGCTGCCGCCGGGCGATCCGCCTGGAGGGCGGCCAACTGGTGGATCGTCGGGAGCCCTGATGAAACGCCTGCCCCTGACCCGCCTGTTCGCCCTGGCCTGGCGCCAGTCGCTACGCGATGCCCGTGCCGGAGAATTGCGCGTGCTGTTCTTCGCCTTGCTGGTCGCCGTGGCGGCGAGCACCGCCATCGGCTACTTCGGCGCCCGCCTGAACGGCGCCATGCTGATGCGCGCCACCGAGTTTCTCGGCGCCGACCTGGTCCTGCGCGGCTCCTCGCAGGCGTCCCCGGAGCAGGTCGAGGCCGGCACCGCGCTCGGCCTGGACCACGCCCAGGCAGTGGAATTCTCCAGCGTGATCGCCACGGACAACGGTATCCAGCTGTCCAGCGTCAAGGCGGTGGACAGTGCCTACCCGCTGCGCGGCGAACTGAAGAGCGCCGCTGAGCCCTACGCAGAGGAACGCGCCGGCGGCGGCCCGAAACCCGGCGAAGCCTGGGTCCAGAGCCAGTTGCTCGCCGCACTCGACCTGAAGATCGGCGACTCCATCGACGTCGGCGAGAAGACTTTGCGCCTGACCCGCGTGCTGACCTACGAGCCGGACAGCAGCGCCGACTTCTACAGCCTGACGCCCCGCATGCTGATGCACATCGACGACCTCGCGGCGACCGGCATCATCCAGCCGGGCAGCCGCGTGCGCTACCGCGAACTCTGGCGCGGCGACAGCCAGGCCCTGGCGCGCTACCGCGATGCGGTGAGCCCGCAACTGCAGCCTAACCAGCGCCTGGAAGATGCCCGCGACGGCAACCGGCAGATCGGCGACGCCCTGGGCCGCGCCGAGCGCTACCTGAACCTCGCCAGCCTGGCATCGGTGCTGCTCGCCGGGGTTGCCGTGGCGCTGTCGGCGGCACGCTTCGCCGCGCGGCGCTTCGACGCCAGCGCGCTGCTGCGCTGCCTCGGCCTTTCGCGGCATGCCGCGCTCGGACTGTATGCGTTGCAGCTGGCGATGCTCGGCCTGCTCGCGTGCAGCATCGGCGCGCTGCTCGGCTGGCTGGCCCAATACGCGCTGTTCCATCTGCTGCGCGGCATGCTGCCGGCCACCCTTCCAGGCGGTGGCGTGTGGCCGGCGCTGGCGGGGATCGCCACCGGCATGGTCGCCCTCGCCGGCTTCGCCCTGCCGCCATTGGCAGCGCTCGGTCGCGTTCCGCCGCTGCGCGTGCTGCGCCGCGACATGCTTCCGGTGGCCCCGAGTTCCTGGTTCATCTACGGCGCCGCCCTGCTCGCCCTTGGCCTGATCATGTGGCGTCTGAGCCTCGACCTGATGCTCACCTTAGCCCTGCTCGGCGGCGGGATCGCCGCGGCGCTGTTGCTCGGCGGCCTGCTATTGCTGGCGATGCGCGGGCTCCGTCGGCTGCTGGCGAAGGCTTCGCTGCCCTGGCGACTGGGTCTTGGCCAACTGCTGCGCTATCCCCTGGCCGCGGCCGGCCAGGCGCTGGCCTTCGGGCTGATCCTGCTGGCGATGTCCTTGATCGCGCTTCTGCGCGGCGAGCTGCTGGACACCTGGCAGAACCAGTTGCCGGCGAACGCGCCGAACCACTTCGCGCTCAACGTGCTGCCCGCCGACAAGGACGCCTTCGCCGCACGCCTCGCCGAGCTGTCGCCGCATCCGGCGCCATTGTTCCCGATCATTCCCGGGCGCCTGCTGACGATCAACGGCGAGCCGGTGCGCGAACTGGTGAGCAAGGACACCCAGGGCGACCGCGCGGTGCGCCGCGATCTCAGCCTGACCTGGGCGCAGGATCTGCCCAGCGACAACACACTCACCGCCGGTACCTGGTGGGACGCGCTACCGACCGGCGGGCTGCCTGGGCTGTCCGTGGAAACCCAGCTCGCCGAAAGCCTCGGCCTGAAACTGGGCGACCGCCTGCGCTTCAACATCGGCGGGCTGGAGCGCGAGGCCCAGGTCACCAGCCTGCGCGACGTGCATTGGGACAACTTCCAGCCGAACTTCTACATGATCTTCCAGCCCGGCACGCTGCAGGATCTGCCGGCCACCTACCTGACCAGCTTCTATCTGCCGCCCGGCAACGACAAGGCACTGGTCGGGCTCGCGCGGCAGTTCCCGGCCGTGACGCTGCTGCAGGTCGAGGCGCTGCTCGCGCAATTGCGCAGCATCCTCGCCCAGGTCACCGCGGCGGTGGAGTTCGTCCTGCTGTTCGTGCTCGCCGCCGGTCTCGCGGTGCTCTTCGCCGGCCTGCAATCGACGCTGGACGAGCGCATCCGCCAGGGCGCGCTGCTGCGCGCGCTGGGCGCCGGTCGGTCGCTGCTGCTGAAGGCTCGCCGCGCGGAGTTCGGCCTGCTGGGCGGCTGCGCGGGCGTGCTCGCCGCGCTCGGCTGCGAACTGGTCAGCGCCCTGCTCTACCGACTGGTGTTCGACCTGCCCTGGCATCCGCATCCGTGGCTGCTGCTGTTGCCGGTGATCGGTGCGTTGCTGGTCGGCGGCGCCGGCGTGATCGGCACCCGTCGCGCACTGAATGCCAGTCCGCTGACCGTTCTGCGCGAGGGTTGAGCTTGCTAGACTCCGCGCCCCAATCCTTGCCGCGAACCCCATGAGCCGCTATCGCCCACCGCGCACCGCTGGAACCCCGCTGATCACCCCCGAAGGCGAGGCACGCCTGCGCGCCGAGCTGCACGAGCTGTGGCACGTGCGTCGGCCGCAGGTCACCCAGTCGGTTAGCGAAGCCGCCGCCCAGGGCGATCGTTCGGAAAACGCCGAGTACACCTACGGCAAGAAGATGCTGCGCGAAATCGACAGCCGCGTGCGCTTCCTGACCAAGCGCCTGGAAAGTCTCAAGGTCGTGGATGCGCGCCCTGCCGATGCCGGCAAGGTGTATTTCGGCGCCTGGGTGACGCTGGAGGACGAGGATGGCGTCGAGTCGCGCTACCGGATCGTCGGCCCGGACGAACTGGACCTGAAGCAGAACCTGATCAGCATCGATTCGCCGCTGGCCCGCGCGCTGGTCGGCAAGGCGCTGGACGCGGAGGTCAGGGTCCATACCCCGACCGGCGAGAAGACCTGGTACATCGTCGCCATCGACTATTCGTGAGAATGCGGCGCCTTGGTTGACCCTCAGCGGCGGGTGATCAGCCCCTGGCGCGCGACGCGGGTCAGTTCATGTATGCAGGCTTCCAGGTTCTTCGCGTCCGGCGCAGGTAGCACGGCGAAATCGAAGCTGTCGCTGGCGAGGTCGGCCAGGGATTCGTCGGCACGTACGAACTGGATGAGGAAATTGCAGGCCTTGTTGCGATCCTTCGGCCAGCCATCGAGGTAGCGCAGCAGTCGCGGCTGGTTGTCGCCGGCGAGGAGGATCTTGGGGTTGCGCGGCAGCAGCCTCGAGGTGATCGGGGCCAGGCGCAGATTGGAAGGAGAAGGAATCACGTCTATTAATCTCTGCCTCAGGGTCCGCTGGGCAGCGGCGAGAGGCATCACCGAACCAGCGCTTTAGCGGTATTTCGAAGCCTTTTGGCTCCCGGCGCCCCGCAAGTAGCTGACTAAATCGGCGCATGGGTGAAATGCTAGAGAACCGCGCTCGCCACTGTCAACTGCCGGGCGACCTGCAGGTCACGCCTGAACCATCGGGCGTTAACCAAAGCGGCGCATACGCGGGTAATGCTGCAACCCTCGCCGCACATGGCGTTCCACCTCGTAACAACCGGTTGTCTGGCGCTCGGCCTGGCCAGCATTTGGCCATGCCGCCAGGGACCGCGTCATAGAGGCATCGGGCCTTAAAACACGCCACGTGGCACGCATCCTGCGATGCCAGGGTGGCAGACGCGCCATGGGGACGCGTCGCGAAATCGGTCGCCATCCATGAAGAAGCACCTCAGCGTCGCTTCGCCGGCGGAGCAACGCCCTTATCGAACGGCGCCAAGGTTTGCGCTTGCTTCCCGCGCGAAACCGACGGCGGCTCGCCGCCTTCTGCCGGTGTTGCTGCTGACTGCGGTGTGCCTGGCCGCCACGCTGCACTCCGCGCCCTTGCAGCAGAACGGCGGCGGCCTGTCGAACGCCGAGCAACGTGCCGAGCTCGAACAGGCCCAGCGCTGGGATCACCGTCTGCAGTCATTCCGCAAATCGAAAGCGCGTATCGAGCTGAACGAGCAACTCGATCAGGGAGAACGCGCGGTGGCGATTCGGCGACTGGCCGAGGCGTCCTTCGCCGCCGACGAGATACGCTGGCTGGAAGCGTCCGAGCAGCTCGCCTTGGCCCGTAACGGCGGTAATCGCTGAGTCAGTTGGCGCTCAGCGCGGTGCGCCGCGGCTCCAGCCGTTCGCGCTCGCGCTGGTAGGCGAGGAAATACTTGTTCACCGCATTCACGTAGCTGACCACACCCATGCCCACCTGCTCGGCGGCCACGCGCTCCACCTGGAAGAACCACTGATTGGGGTTGAGCCCGCGGCGCTTGGCTTCCGCACGCAGCCCCTGGACCCGTTGCGGACCGAGGTTGTAGGCGGCGAGCACGAACGCCATCCGCTCGCGCTCGTCGAGCCTGCCGCTGTTGAAGTACTGGCGGCGCAGCATCGCCAGGTACTTCGCACTCGCCTGCACGTTATTGTCCAGCGACTGCACATTGTCGACCCCCACCGTGCGTGCCGCCGCCGGAGTGATCTGCATCAGCCCCACCGCGCCGCTGGCGCCACGCGCCGCCGGGTTGAGGGTCGATTCCTTGAACGCCAGCGCGGCAAGGTTCAGCCAGTCGAACTCGTGCTGATCGGCGTAGCGCTGCAGCACCGGACGCACCTTCTCCAGGCGCTGCCGCTCGCTGCGCGCCAATGGATCGTGTACCTGGTAGAGCCTGCGGTAGACGCGCTGGAACGTGGCGTCGCCGTTCGCCGGTGCACGGTAGCCCTGCAGGAAGCGATCGACGCTGGCGCGCAGCATGGGCGCATCATGGCTGGCGAACCACGCCACCTGACCCTCGTCGCCCAGCGCGATGTTGCGATCGACGCGCAGCTTCGGCAGCACCTTGGCCCAGCGCTCGGCAATCGGGCGTTCGACCACGGTGAGCGGATAGATGCCGGCCTGGACCATCTCCAGCACGTCCTCCACCGCCAGCGACGGGTCCACCCATTCGATGACGATCGGCTTCTGCTTGCGCCGGGCCAGCTCCTGATTCACCTTGCCCAGCGCCTCGCCGGCCGCGCTGCCGGCGGGCAGAACGACGGTGCGCCCGGCCAGCTGGTCGACCCGTTGGTAACGGCGATTGCCCGCGCGCGCGACCAGCACCAGAGGCACCTTGTCGATGACCGCGGTACTGGCGCTGACACCACGCTCGTTGCGCATCCCCATCAGTTCGCCTGGCACAACCAGATCGCCCTCGCCGCGCTGCAAAGCACCGAACAACTGATCCTTAGCCCGCGGAATCAGCTTAAGGCTGAGCGTCCTGCCATCGCGGGCGTTACGATTGAGGTATTGCTCAAAGGCCCGCAGGCGGTTGTACTCCACGCCGATGGACTCACCGGCGACTTCGCCGGAGGTGTTGCGGCTCTGGTTCACCAGCACGCGCAGCACGCCGCTGCGGCGTATATCGGCGAGATCGCGCACGTCGCTCTGCGGCTGCCAGTTCTCGGCCTGGCCCGCCAGGCGCGCTGCGGCAGGCAGCGGAGCCAGGGCCAGAAGGCCGAGAAGAAGGAGCAACGCTCGCGTCATCGGATCTCCCGGCCGAAAACGCCCGCATGCAGGGCCTCCAGCCGTCCAGGAATGAGAGACTGTCGGCGACCGTGGCCGCCCACTTGATCAGCGAGAGTCTCACAGGCCGTGCAAAGGCGCCAGTCCAACAAGACAAAGCACATCAAGTAATATTCCTATAATTATGTTTTTATTGAAGATATTAGATGAGTAAAGATCCTGATACGCGGCCCCACGAGCTGATCGACATCGGCGTCAACCTGACCCACCCGAGTTTCGCGAATGACTGTGAAGCCGTGCTGGATCGCGCCTACGAGGCCGGTGTCAGCCAGTTGGTACTGACCGGCACCAGCGTCGAGGAGAGCGAAAAAGCGCTGCTGCTGTGCGAGGCGCTGGACCCGGATGCCGTTCGCCTGTTCGCCACCGCCGGCGTGCACCCGCACGACGCCAGCCAGTGGTCCGCCGACAGCGCGAGCCAGCTGCGCGTGCTGCTCGGCGATCCGCGCGTGCGCGCCGTCGGCGAATGCGGGCTGGACTTCAACCGCGACTTCTCCCCGCGGCCGCAGCAGGAAAAGGCGCTGGAGGAGCAGCTGTCCCTCGCGGTGGAACTGAACCTGCCGGTGTTCCTGCACGAACGCGACGCCAGCCTGCGCCTGCTGGAAATCCTCCGCGACTATCGCGATCGTCTGCCCGCCGCGGTGGTGCATTGCTTCACCGGCGAGAAACGCGCGCTGTTCGGTTACCTCGACCTGGATCTGCACATCGGCATCACCGGCTGGATCTGCGACGAACGCCGCGGCCTGCACCTGCAACCGCTGGTGCGCGAAGTGCCCCGCGGCCGCCTGATGCTGGAAAGCGACGCGCCCTACCTGCTGCCACGCAGCCTGCGGCCCAAGCCCAAGGGCAACCGAAACGAGCCAGGCTATCTCGGCGAAGTGCTCGGCGTTGTGGCGGGCCACCGCGAGGAGTCGCCAGCGCTCCTGGCGGAGCACAGCAGCGCCTGCGCGCGAGAGTTTTTCCGCCTTCCGCTGCCGCCGAGATAAATCGGTCGCTATCCTCAAGCCTGAGGTTTAGCCGCCGTTAACCTGTCATGACGGCTTGACCATCGTCAGCAGCCAACGAGCCATTGCTGGCACAATACTGGCACTGCCAATCGATCAGTTTTGAATAGAAGAAGAACGCCATGGGTGTCTGGATTCGCGACCTTTCTCTGAAGTACAAATTCTGGGCGCTCAATGCAGTGTCGTTCCTCACCACCTTGCTCGTGGTGCTCTACGCGATGCACCTGGAACAGGGTGGTCGCAGCGTCGATGCGCAGCGCCATGCCCAGGAGCAGGCTCGGATCGTCGCCAGCTGGCCGGCGCAGCAGCCCCTTCCCACCTCTTCCAGCCTGCTGAGCTTCAGCAAGGACTCGCCGCCCCGCCTGGAGAACAACCTCGGTGCCGAACTGACCCGCGCCAGCGGTTGGATCGAGTTGCCGCACGATTCGCTGCTCGGCGACCAGCCGTTGATCGGCGCCCAGGTGATCGACCTGAATGGCGCGCGCGTCGCGCTGCTGGCGCGGGCGCCGAGCCTGCTGGATATCTTCATCGAACGCGCTCCGGCCTATGCCATTGCCGTGGCCGTGCTGATGCTGCTGTTGCTGGCCGCCTCGCAACTGCTCATCCGTTTCCTGCTCAGCCACCTGAACATGCTCAAGGACGTGATGCTGCACGTGGAAAGCAGCGGCGATCTGTCCGCCCGCGTGCCGCTCGAAGGCAAGGACGAGGTCGGCCGCATGGCCAGTGCCTTCAATGCCATGCAGGCGGGTTACCAGCGTGTGGTAAGCACCGTCGCCCAGGCCGCTTCGCGCCTCGACGAGGGCGCCGGCAGCCTCGCCACCAGCATGAGCGAGGTGCGCCAGGGCATGCTCGGCCAGCAGAGCGAGACCGACCAGGCAGCCACCGCGATCAACGAGATGTCCGCCACCGTTCACCACATCGCCCAGCACACCGCTGACACCCGCGATCAGTCGCGTTCGGCCGACCAGTTGGCCGGCGCCGGGCAGAATGTTGTAGGCCGGGTCAAACAGTCGATTTCCGGACTTTCCACCGGCGTACAGCAGACCGCCGAGATGATTCAGCAACTGGCGGCCGACAGTCAGAAGATCAGCAGCGTGGTCAGCGTGATCCACGGCATCGCCGAACAGACCAACCTGCTCGCCCTCAACGCCGCCATCGAGGCCGCACGCGCCGGCGAAATGGGTCGCGGATTCGCCGTGGTCGCCGACGAAGTGCGCAACCTGGCCAAGCGCGTCCAGGACTCCACCGACGAGATCACCAACATGATCGGCGCGCTGCAGTCCGGAACCCGCGACGCCGTGGAATTCATGCAGGAAAGCTCGCTGAAGGCCGATGACTGCGTGAAGCTGGCCAACGATGCGGGCGAGGCGCTGGAAGCCATCACCCAGGCCGTTGCGCAGATGCGGGACAGCAATACCCAGATCGCCGTCGCCGCCGAGCAGCAGAGCCAGGTCGCCGAGGAAATGACCCGTTCGGTGGTGGGCATCCGCGACGTCACCGAACAGACCGTGCAGCAGACCGTCTCCTCCGCCGCCACCAGCAGCGAGATCGCCTCGCTGGCCGGCGAGCTGAGCCGTGCGATCCGTCAATTGAAGCTCTGAGTCTTTCCGCGTGACTGCCTATGGCCTCCATAGGCAGTCCTCATTCGCCGCCCGGCATCGCTGCACCCTAGACTTCAGGCATCTCTTCAAGGAATGCCGATCATGGGCCTACGCCTGCACTACCCGTCCCGTTCGACGCCGGACTACGCCGCCACTCACCGTCACCCGACCAACCTGCTGCTGCACCTGATCGCCGTGCCGCTGTTCATCGTCGCCAGCCTGCTGTTGCTCATCGGGTTGCTGGGCGCGAGCCTGTTGCCGGTGGTGCTGGGGGTGATCGGGCTTGTCGCCGCGCTGGCGCTGCAGCGCCAGGGGCACAAACGGGAGGAATACGCGGTGGACGCCCATCAGGAATGCCTGCAGGAGGTACTGCTGGAGCAGTTCGTGACCTTTCCGCGCTTCGTCCTGAGCGGCGGCTGGTGGCGTGCCTGGAAGCGTCGCCGACCCTGAACGCGCGACGCCTCAGCCAAACACCGTGACGGTTTGCCGGCTCAACGCGACCAGTTCGCCAGTGGGTGTCCACAATGCAGCGGCGACATGGCCGTAGCCGTCTCGGGCATGTTCGATTTCGGCGCGGTACAGGCACCAGTCGTGGGTGGTCAGCGGCGGTATCGGCTGGACGAATTCGATGGTCCAGGTCAGCGAGCTGCCCGGCACCGGGCTGCTCAGGTGGGAAAGCGGCGCGGGCGG
Source organism: Pseudomonas sp. PS02288 (assembly GCF_029959715.1). NCBI lineage: Bacteria > Pseudomonadati > Pseudomonadota > Gammaproteobacteria > Pseudomonadales > Pseudomonadaceae > Pseudomonas > Pseudomonas sp. PS02288. The sequence goes on from NZ_JASCPA010000049.1 coordinate 34,991, forward strand.
CCAGGCGTCGACGAGCGCCAGCAGATGCGCCTCGTTCACCGGCAACTCATCGACCTCACCGCGCAAACGCACCCAGCCGCCCATTTCCCGAGACGGGTTGTTACTGAATGGAAAGCCGCCGAGTCCCCAGCGCATCGACAGGTGACGGCCGAATTCCGGCGTGATCCCCTTGATGTAGGGCAGCTCCGGGCACTCCTCGACCGGTTTCATGGCCGGAGCCGGCAATGCCGGAACGTTCACCGCGGACTCGCGGGACGCTCCAAAGCTGCCCTGTACCAGGGTCACTACCTGGCCATCCTGAACGGCGCGACCGAGCACCTGGCTCACTGCCTTGCCCTCACGCAGCACCTCCGCCTCGAAGCGCACCGGCTTCTCGCAGATCAAAGGGCCAACGAAGGTGATCGCCAGCGATCTCGACGGCCTGCCTTCCGGCACTTTCGCCCGCATCGCCTCGTAGACCAGCGCCGCCGCCAGCCCGCCAAAGCCGGCGCGGCCCTGACCCCACTCCTTGGGAACCTGGATGTTGTTCGGGTCCATGCGTACAGCCTGGATCAGTTCGAACAGGGTCATGCTCACCTCATCATTGTGCACTGCGACCTGGAAAGGGATGCATCTTAGGGGATGGATGCCGGCGCCAGACAAGGCTGTTACGCCAATTGCGCTGGCTGATCGGCGCTTCAGCGGGTGCTGCGGGTGAACCGCCAGGGCAGGCGCCGACGCAAACCGGTGAGTGCCTGACGCAGTTCGCCGACGGCACCGGGGCTGCCGGCATAACGCTGTGCCTCGTAGACGCGAAGGAACCCGCGGATGCTTTCGGCCTGTTGCGGCAGCGCCGTGGCGGCACGCTCGGCGAATGCCCGCGGCCCCTCGCCCCGCGCCCGGCGCAGGCCGTGGCGCGCCAGCAGACGCTCGAAGCCCAGAAACACCCGCTGCTGCGGATCGCGTTCGCGACGCCAGGGTTTCAACAGCCCGAGCGCCACCCCCGACAGAATCAGCCCACCGCCACCGACCAGGGCAATCAGCAGCAGACGTGTATCGAAGGCGCCGAACCACCGCTGCAACAGATTGGCCTGTTCCTCGCCCTGATAGGCCAGCACCCAGCGTTGCCAACCGTAGTTCAGGTTGTCCCAGGACAGGCGCAACTGGTTCATCCAGCCGATGGAGCGGTAGCGCAGCGCGGAGAACGGCGAGCCTTGCAGGAAGCTGCGCTCTGCGGCCACCGCCTCCTCCAGGCCCTGTTCGATACGTGTCGGGGCGACCTGGAACGTGGGGTCGACGCTCACCCAGCCGCGTTCGGGAAGCCAGTACTCGACCCAGGCGTGGGCGTCGAACTGGTGGACCGAGATGTAGTTGCCGGCCGGATTCACCTCGCCCCCCTGGTAGCCGGCCACCACGCGCGCCGGAATGCCGGCCGCGCGCAGGACGAAGGTCATGGCGCCCGCGTAGTGCGCGCAGAAACCGCGGCGGGTATCGAAGAGGAACGCATCGATGCCATCCACCCCGGTCGGCGGCGGTTTCAGCGTGTAGACGTAGGGTTCCCGATTGAAATGCTGCAGCAGCGCCTGCACCAATGCCTGCGGGTCGGCATAGCGGCGCTTGAGGTCGGCGGCCCAGGCACGAGCGCGCGGTTCGCCCTGCTCGGGCAGCTGCAATGCACGGCGCCGAAGGAGGGGCGAATCCTCGGGTTCGCGCACGGCATCCGGCCATGAGGTCACCTGATAGAACAGCGACTTGTCCACCGGACGATATCGCTCCAGGCGGAAATCGCTCATCAGCCGGGTGCGCTCCAGGCTGGTCTCGCCGGTATCCAGGGCGAACAGCCAGGGCCTGGAGCTGGGCTGCATGATGACGTTGTAGCGCAGCGCCTCGCCGCGCTTCTGCCACTGCGGCTCGATCGGGTACTGCGCCACCGACGACTGCGACCAGCGTCGGCCATCGAAACGCTCCAGTGTCAGCGCCCGCCAGTAGAGCTGCGAGCGGGGCGGCATCGGACCGTCGAAACTGGCCCGGAAGGCCAGTTCGCCGGACTGGCTGAGCTCGGCGATATCGCCGGGCTCGATGTTGTCGGAAAGCCCGGTCACCGCGCCGCCCGCCGGTTGCGGCAACGACCACAACGGGCCGAGCCGGGGGAAGAAGACGAACAGCAGCAGCATCAGCGGCAACGCCTGCGCGAGCATCCCGCCGGCCAGGCGCAGGGTCGGCCAGGGCCGCTCGGCGAACGCGCTTTGCTGCAGGCCGATCAGCGAGGCCAGCAAGGCGCTCACCGAAAGCAGCGTGAACAGCGCGAGGAGCATGCTGTCGTCGAACAGGTAACCGGTGACCACCACGAAGAAGCCGAGGAACACCAGCACCAGGGCGTCGCGTCGGCTGCGCGTCTCCACCAGCTTGAGGACGAACGCCGAGATCAGCAGCACGCTGCCGGCATCCAGGCCGATCAGGCTGCCGCGGGAAAACCATACCCCGGCCGCGGCGCCGGCCATCAGCACGACCTTGGCCAGCGCATTCGGATAGCCCGCGCGCATGCGGTAAATCTGGATGCGCCAGAGCGCGCAGACCAGCCACAGGGCGATGGTCCAGGCAGGCAGATGGAACAGGTGCGGCACCATCACCAGCGCCTGGGCGATCAGCAGCCAGGTCAATGCCACCCGCGGGATGGGCTGCGCGACGCCGGAACGGCGGGTGCTCACGGTCGGTTCCCCGGGCGCTGCTCGTTTGCGTACAGCGCCAGTGCGCGCAGGCACGCCTCGCGATGGGTCTCGCCGCTGTCCGGCCCGAGCTGGACGCCGGGAAGATGCAGCGCGAACGCCTGGCCTTCGTTGCAGAACTGCAGCACCCAGTGACAGAGCAGCGACAACCTGGACTCGAGGTCGCCTTCCAGCGCATCCAGGTCCAGGTGCAGGTCGCGACCGCTGAGCGCGGCGAATTCCTTGACCAGCAGGCCATGCCCGCGCGAGTAGGCCTTCCAGTGCAGGCGCTGCTTCGAGTCGCCCGGCTGGTAGGTCTTGAGGCCCTGGTAATCGTCCGCGCCCTGGCCCAACTGATGGCTCCCGGACTCCTCGCCGTCGTCTCCCCTGCCGGCTGCCAACGGCAGGTCACCGGGCAGCGGCCGCGGATAGACCAGCAGCGCCTGATCCAGATCGACCCATGACCAGGCGACCAGGATGCCCAGCGGGAAGCGGCTTTCCACCTTTAGCCGACCGGGACGCAACCAGCCGCGATGCAGCGCCGGCTGGCTCAATTCGCACTCGCCAAGGCCCAGCGCAGGCACATCGAGGCTCTGCAGCTCTGCCGGCGGCCAGCCGATGGCGATCGCCTGGTGCGCCCGCCCGCTGCTTTCCAGCAGGACCTTGAAGCGCGCCTGCTCGCCGACGAACACCGCGCCGCCGCCCCCGGCCTTGAGCACCAGCCCGGCCAAGTTGCGGTAGGTATGCAGGATGGCGACGATGCCCACGGAGGCCAGCAGGAAGGTCAGCCCGTAGGCCAGGCTGTTCTGGTAGTTGATGCCGGCAAGCAGCATCAGCAGCAGGGATACGCCGAACGCCGCGCCGACCCGGCTGGGCACGATGAAGATGCGCCGCTGATCCAGGCGCACCCGCTGGGCCGCCGGGATACGTTTGGCCAGCCAGCGATCCCAACGTGGACGCCGCAGGGTATCGGCCATCAGACCGCCGCCACCTCGGTCAGCAGCCAGCGCACCAGCGCGCCGCCACCGTGTCCGCTGGGATCGGCGCGCTCGCGCAGGCGGTGGCCGACCACCGCCGGCAGGACGGCTTGCACGTCCTCGGGAATCACGTACTCGCGGTCGGCGAGGAACGCCCAGGCACGGGCGGCGGCGAGCAGGGCCAGGCTCGCGCGCGGCGACAGCCCCCAGGCGAACTGCGGCTGGCTGCGCGTGGCCTCGACCAACCTCAGCACATAGTCGACCAGCGCATCGCTGGCGCGGACCTGCGGCACCAGCTCCTGCAGCTTCGCCAGCTCGGCATGGTCGAAGACCGGCTCCAGGCGCGGCAGCAGATCGCGCCGCGCCTCGCCGAGCAACAGGGCCTTCTCGGCGCCCTTGGCCGGGTAGCCCAGCGACAGGCGCATCAGGAAGCGATCGAGCTGCGATTCGGGCAACGCGAAGGTGCCGCCCTGGGTCACCGGGTTCTGCGTGGCGATGACGAAGAAAGGGTCCGGCAATGGCCGGGTAGCGCCTTCAATAGTCACCTGGCCCTCCTCCATCGCCTCGAGCAGCGCGCTCTGGCTCTTCGGCGTGGCGCGGTTGATTTCGTCGGCGAGCACCAGCTCGGCGAAGATCGGTCCGGGATGGAAAGCGAACTGCCCGCTGTCCTTGTCGAACACCGAAGTGCCGAGGATATCCCCGGGCAGCAGGTCGGACGTGAACTGGATACGCTGGAAACTCAGGCCCAGAGCCTTCGCCAGAGCATGGCTGAGGGTGGTCTTGCCCATTCCCGGCAGGTCTTCGATCAGCAAATGGCCGCGTGCCAGCAGGCAGGTCATCGCCAGGCGGACCTGATGTTCCTTGCCCAGCAGGACACCGTTGACCATCTGCAGGCAGGCATCGAGTTTGGTGCGCATGCGGCTCTCCTCCGGGATGAAAGGCCGATGCTACTGGCCCGTTCCCGCCCGGCAAAGCCTTTGTAACCTTTACTGACGAAAAACCGGCGTCATAAAAGTCGGCGTGCGTGAGGCGTCAGTTCGGCCGCGTCAGGTCGAAACGCTCGCGGGTGTAACTGTAGGACTTGCCGCCCAGGCGTCCGACGATATCCAGCTTGCCGGCATCGATCCGGCCCTGTTCGTCGAGCACGCTCTGATCAATGTGCGCGTAGAGTATTTCGGCGAACACCAGGGTGCAGTTCGGCTCGTGCGCCGGATAAGGCAACAGTTGCGCCACCCGGCACTCGAAGGCCACCGGCGCACCCTTCACGCGCCGCGGTGCGACCCGCACCGAGGCCTCGCTGGCGATGCCGCAGTGCTCGAACTCGCTAGTGCCGCGTGGCAGGGTCGCGGAGCTGGCGTTCATCGCCTCGACCTGATCGGCGCAAACCAGCTGGATCACCAGCTCGCCGGTTTCCTGCAGGTTCAGCATGCTGTCCTTGAGGCTGCCATCGCCGCGCGTGGAGATGTTCACCATCAGGATCGGCGGGGTATCGCTGATCACCTGGAAGAAGCTGAACGGCGCCAGGTTGGCGACACCGTCGGCGGACAGCGTGGAGACCCAGGCGATCGGCCGCGGCGTCACGGTGTTGGCCATCCAGCGATACGCTTCGAGCGACGTCAGGGCGGAGAAATCGATCTGCATCGGGGAACCACTTGGTAGGAGGATCGCCACCGGCGCCACGGGCGTGGGGCCCGCGGGGGGGGGCGCGGCCCGGGGGGGGTTAGCGCCGGTAGAAGGGCCGGTTGGCGACCCTGTTAACGC
>NZ_JASCPA010000004.1:0-141772 GCF_029959715.1 Pseudomonas sp. PS02288
GCGTTTTTTTATGCGCAGCGCCACCGTAGGGTGCGCCGCGCGCACCGAGCCGCTCCCCGATTGCCGCGGATGTGTTACGAGTCCATCTTTGAGCGTTGGGGCTCATGGTGCGCACGGCGCACCCTACAGTCGCGCCGTAATCAGCAGCCGTAGGATGCGCTGCGCGCACCGAGCCGCTCCCCGATTTCCGCGGATGTGTTTCGAGTCCATCTCAGAGCGTGGGGCTCATGGTGCGCACGGCGCACCCTACGAATGCGGAAATGCTACGAACGCAGCCCGCCAATGGCCCGAAAGTACCATTCGGGCCGAGCGGCGAGGGTGCTTAACTCGAAGTGTCGGAATGTCCCGACGCGACAAGAAGAGGTTAATGCCATGTGGACTAAACCCGCGTTCGCCGATCTGCGCATTGGTTTCGAAGTGACGATGTACTTCGCCAATCGTTGATCACCTCGCCCCGGTTCGCCGGGGCATCCTTCTTCCGGGCACCGGACGGCGGGAAAGTGCGGCGCCCACCAACGTCTCATTGAAAAGACCGACGAATACAGTAGGCTGGGGCGCAGAACCCATAGGACCTGCCCGGGGCCTGCCTTGCGTCGGACTGCTGCGTTGCAGCGGGCCGATTTCGCGAAATCCCCACAGGTTCTGACGCCAATAAAAGAAGAACCAGGCGGATCCATGCGCCACGACATAAGCCAACTGCGTAAATTCGTTTCCCCGGAAATCATCTTCGGCGCCGGCTGCCGGCACAACGTCGGTAACTACGCCAGCACCTTCGGTGCGCGCAAGGTGCTGGTGGTGTCCGACCCCGGCGTGCAAGCCGCCGGCTGGGTCGCCGACATCGAGGCCAGCCTCGCCGCCCAGGGCCTGGAGTTCTGCCTCTACACCCAGGTGTCGCCCAACCCGCGCGTGGAGGAAGTGCGTCAGGGCGCCGAGTTCTACCGCAGCGAGGGCTGCAACGTGATCGTCGCGGTGGGCGGCGGCAGCCCGATGGACTGCGCCAAGGGCATCGGCATCATGGTCGCCCACGGTCGCTGCATCCTCGAGTTCGAGGGCGTCGACACCATCCGCGTGCCGAGCCCGCCGCTGATCCTCATCCCCACCACCGCCGGCACCTCGGCGGACGTCTCTCAGTTCGTGATCATCTCCAATCCGGCCGAGCGGATGAAGTTCTCCATCGTCTCCAAGGCGGTGGTCCCGGACGTTTCGCTGATCGACCCGGAAACCACCCTGAGCATGGACCCGTTCCTCTCCGCCTGTACTGGCATCGACGCCCTGGTGCACGCCATCGAGGCCTTCGTTTCCACCGGCAGCGGGCCGCTCACCGATACTCATGCGCTGGAAGCCATGCGGCTGATCAACGGCAATCTGGTGGAGATGATCGCCAATCCCACGGACATCGCCCTGCGCGAGAAGATCATGCTCGGCAGCATGCAGGCCGGCCTGGCGTTCTCCAATGCGATCCTCGGCGCGGTGCACGCGATGTCACACAGCCTGGGCGGCTTCCTCGACCTGCCCCACGGCATGTGCAACGCCGCGCTGGTGGAGCACGTCGTGGCGTTCAACTACAACGCCGCGCCGGAGCGCTTCCGCCAGGTCGCGCAGACCCTCGGGCTGGACGTGCGCGGGTTGACCCATCCGCAGATTCGCCAGAGGCTGGTGGAGCACCTGATCGCCTTCAAGCAGGCCGTCGGCTTCAACGAGACGCTCGCGCTGCACGGGGTTTCCAGCAGCGACATCCCGTTCCTCTCGCGACATGCGATGGAGGACCCGTGCATCCTCACCAACCCGCGCGAGTCCAGCCAGCGCGACGTCGAAGTGGTCTATGCCGAGGCCCTCTGAGGAGCAGCGTCAGGCGCTGCTCGGCCTCGGCAGCCATTCGGCGCGCAAGAGCCACTACCCGGAACTGCTGACCCGCCTGGAAGAGCTGGAAACCGAGCGCAACCGCTACAAATGGCTGTTCGAGCACGCCGTGCACGGCATCTTCCAGGCCAACCTGGGCGGCGGCCTGCGCGCGGCGAATCCGGCGCTGGCGCGCATGCTCGGGTATGCCGAGCCGAGCCTTCTGCCCGCCTTCAGCGACCTCGCCGAGCAGCTGTTCGAGGGCGGCCACGAGGAGCTGGCGTACATCCGCGAAACGCTGCGCTCCAGGCAGGGCCTGTTCGGCTATGAAACGCGCCTGCGCCGGCAGGACGGCAGCTATGTCGACGTGCTGATGAACCTGCTGCTCAAGCCCGAGGAAGACGACCTGGTGGAAGGCTTCGTCGCCGACATCACCGAACGCATCCTTGCCCAGCAGCGCCTGCAGACCCTCAACGACGAGCTGGAACAGCGCGTCGCCACGCGCACCGCGGAATTGCAGACCCTCAACGGCCAGCTGCGCGAGGCGCGGGACGCCGCCGAAGCGGCCAACCGCAGCAAGGACAAGTACCTCGCCGCCGCCAGCCATGACCTGCTGCAACCGCTGAATGCTGCGCGGCTGCTGGTCTCGACCCTGCGCGAGCGGACCCTGCCGGCGGCCGAGCACGGCCTGGTGGAGCGCGCGCACCAGGCGCTGGAGGGCGCCGAGGATCTGCTCAGCGACCTGCTCGATATCTCCCGCCTCGACCACCACGCGGTCAAGCCGGACCTGGACGTCTACAGCCTCGACGAACTGCTCGCGCCGCTGGTCTCGGAATTCCAGGGCGTGGCGGAGGCCGCCGGGCTGCAGTTGCGCGCCCGCATCGCGCCGCTGACGGTAAGCACCGACATCCGCCTGCTCTCGCGCATCCTGCGCAATTTCCTCAGCAACGCGTGCCGCTACACCCCGAGCGGGCGCATCCTGCTCGGTTGTAGGCGGCGTGGCGACAGGGTGCGCCTGGAGGTGTGGGACAGCGGCCGCGGGATTCCGGCGGACCAGCTCGATGCGATCTTCCTGGAGTTCAACCAGCTGGACGTCGGCCGTGCCGCCGAGCGCAAGGGCGTCGGCCTGGGCCTGGCGATCGTCGACCGCATCGCCGGTATCCTCGGCTGCCCGGTGCGCGTGCGCTCCTGGCCGGGCAGGGGCTCGGTGTTCAGCATCGACGTGCCAATGGCAACGGCGCCGGTGAAGGCGCCGCGTGGCGACAGCCTGCGCCGCCCGCTGATCGGCGACCCGCTACCGGGGCGACGACTGCTGGTGCTGGATAACGAATCGAGCATTCTCGACAGCATGGCCGCGCTGCTCGGACAGTGGGGCTGCGAGGTGGTCACCGCTCTCGACCAGGACAGCGCCCTGCGCCAGCTCGACGGTCGCGCGCCGGAGGTGATCCTGGCCGATTACCACCTCGACCACGGCGTGCTCGGCTGCCAGGTAGTCAGGGCCCTGCGCGTGCATTTCGACGCGCCGATTCCGGCGGTGATGATCACCGCGGACCGCAGCAGCGAATGCCGCCAGCACCTGCAGGACCTCGGCGCGCCGCTGCTGAACAAGCCGCTGAAGCCCGGCAAGCTGCGCGCGGTGCTCAGCCAGATGCTCGGTGAGGCCGCGCCGTAGCCGCCGAGCGCCGTCTTGCCCTGGGGTCAGTTCGCCGTCGTGCCTTCGACCGTTTTGAGCCGCCGCTGCGCGGCGATTTCCGGCAGTTCCTGGCGGCGCATGTAGGCCAGCAGCGGTTCGCTGACGTTCAGGCGATCGTTGACGTTCTGTTCGAGGAGGATTTGCAGGCGCGCGCGGCTCAGGTTCATCACCTGTTCGTCCTTTTCGCGCCAGACGAACTCGCACGCCGGGGTGATGCTCTCCTCGGCGACATCCATGCCGAAGGAGTCTTCGCTGAAGCGGACGATGTGCTTGCCGGTCTTGGTGTTGAACCCGACGAAGCCGTTGAGCTGATCGGCGGCGTGGCAGATGTCGGCGGAAGTGATGCTCATGGGTAAACCTCGCTGGATGTCGATTCGATGGTTTACACGCGGGGCGCCGCCCTCCGTCTGGGCGGAGGTGCAGGGAAAACGCCGCTGATTCTGCCAGCAAACGCGGCGGCGTGGATGACTATGGTTCTCATCCGTGCGCCCTAGCGCAGCGCCACACCCTCGTCGGGCCAGGCGCGTCTGCCGACGCCGCGTCCATATGCCTCACCTCTCCGGTCGAGCCGGTTTCTCCGGCGGCTGTCCGCTGCGGACGGCGGGAACACCGCGACGCTGCCGGTCACATCGCTGGTCTACTCTGGCTGGACATTTCAGGAGGAAACGTCATGCCGAAAATGAAAGCCGCCGTCTTCGTCGAGAAGAACCGCATCGTTCTCGAGGACAAGCCGATCCCCGAGGTGGGGCCGCTGGATGCGCTGGTCCGTATCACCACGACCACTATCTGCGGCACCGACGTGCACATCCTCAAGGGCGAGTACCCGGTGGCCAAGGGCCTCACGGTGGGCCACGAGCCGGTCGGGATCATCGAGAAGCTCGGCTCATCGGTCGTCGGGTTCAGCGAGGGGCAAAGGGTGATCGCCGGCGCCATCACCCCCAGCGGCCACAGCTTCGCCTGCCTGTGCGGCTGCGCCTCGCAGGACGGCCCGGCCAGCAAGCATGGCTTCACCGCCACCGGCGGCTGGAAGTTCGGCAACATCATCGACGGCTGCCAGGCCGAATACGTGCTGGTGCCCGACGCCATGGCCAACCTCGGCGCGGTGCCGGATGCCCTGAGCGACGAGCAGGTGCTGATGTGCCCGGACATCATGTCGACCGGCTTTTCCGGCGCGGAGAGCGGCAAGGTGCAGATCGGCGATACCGTGGTGGTGTTCGCCCTCGGTCCCATCGGCCTGTGCGCCGTGGCGGGCGCCAGGCTCAAGGGCGCCACCACCATCATCGGCGTCGACACCCTGCCGACGCGCCAGGAAGTGGCCCGCCAGCTCGGCGCCAGCCACATCGTCGACTTCCGCCAGGGCGATCCGGTGGCGCAGATCATGGCGCTCACCGATGGCCGCGGGGTGGATGTCGCGATCGAGGCACTGGGCACCCAGACCACCTTCGAAGCCGCGCTGCGCGTGCTGCGTCCAGGCGGCACGCTGTCCAGCCTCGGCGTCTATTCCACCGACCTGCGCATCCCGCTGGACGCATTCGCGGCCGGCCTCGGCGACCTGAAGATCGTCACCACGCTCTGTCCGGGCGGCAAGGAGCGCATGCGCCGGCTGATGGAAGTGATCTCGTCGGGCAGGGTCGACCTCACGCCTCTGGTGACCCACCGCTACAAGCTGGACGACATCGAAAAGGCCTACGAACTCTTCGCCAACCAGCGCGACGGCGTGATGAAGGTGGCGATCACGCCCTGATCCCGTGCTTCGCCGTATGCCCGGCGGCCCTGTCGCCGGGCGACTTCAGCGGCAAGAACCGGCAGCGCGAAACGCGGGCGATCCGGCAGCAGGGCGATGCGCTCTTCGGCCCGATTGACCGCTAATCACAAGATCGCTTCGCGGGGCGTGCGCCGCCCGACCGAGCGCATCGCAGGTTTACCTTCCCCTTACTTACGGCTGACACCGGCTGACGCAGTGGCGTTGTCGGATGGTTGCAGGGGAGCAACCCTTTCCCCACGAGGAGAAGTCCATGATCAGCCGATTCTTCCAGGTCAGTGCACTTGCCGGATGCCTGGTGTTCGCGGGCGGCGCGTCCGCATTCGATCAGAGCGACATCGTTCCCGCACTCGCGGGTGCCGCGGTGGGCGCCGTTCTGGTTGCGGTGCTCTCCGATTCGGATGACGACCACGAGCATCGCCGCCACCCGCCGCGCCGCGAGCTGTCCTACCGGCAGCCGCCGCGTCCGCTGGCGTACCGTCCGCAGCCGGTGCGCTACGTGGCGGTTCCCGCACATCGCCAGCACGGTCGTGACGACTGGCGCCGCTGAAACGAACGAGCCCGCGACCTGCCAGGCCAGGCCAGGCCAGGGCGGGACGCGGGCTCCTTGTTTGCATCGCTCAGCCAAGAAGTTCGGTGAAGGCCTTGTCAGCCTCGAGCACGGCCGGGAGGTCCGCCAGCAGCTTGTCCAGGTCTAGCCCGGCGAACAGCGGCCCGGAAAGCTCCTGGCCGACATCGGCGCCGATGCCGCCGTGGCTGGCGATTACGTCGCAGATGATCGTCGCCTGGGCGACGATGCGCGCGTACTCGGAATCGTTCGGCGCCTGCGAAGGGCGGCCCTGGTAGGCGATGGCGGTCTGGATCAGCTTCGGCAGCTGCCAGCGGCGCGCCAGTTCGGCGCCCACCTCGGGATAGCCGAAGCCGAGTTGCAGGTTCTCTTCCGCGGCGCGACTGGAGGCGTTGTTCTGCCGGTCGTTCATCTTCGCCGCGAACTCCGGGGCGCCGGTCTGGATCAGCAGCTCGCCGATGTTGTGCATCATCCCGCAGGTGAAGGCGGTGTCGGGATCCTTGCCGCTGAGCTTGGCCAGCAGCCGAGAGACGCTGGCGACGCGGAAGCTTCCCGCCCAGAACCCCTTGAGATCGAACGTGGGATCGGCCTTGAACGCCCCGGTCATCGCCGACGCCAGCACCAGCGTGCGCAGGGTGTTGAAGCCCAGGCGCATGGCCGCGTCCTCGATGCTCGCCGATTCCCGCGAGCCACGAAAGCGTGCCGAATTCGCCAGGCGCAACACCTTGGCGGCGATCACCGGGTCACGCTCGATGTTGCGCGCCACGCTGTCCAGGCTGGATGACGGATTGTCGAATTGCTGGATCAGGTCCTGCGCCACCTTCGGCACGCTGGGCAGGTTATGCAGCTCGGCGAACAGTGAATCGATGTCCATAGGATGTCTCCAGGGCGGGTGCGTTAGCTCAAGAATAGGTGCAGATGCCATGCATACCAGCGCCATTCGGCTACAGGCGTGGGGAAACGCCGAATGGCTGTGTTCGGCAGGTGATTCCTGACTTGGGCGAGCGTATGGATTCCCTCGTTTCTGGGGATATTTAATACGTTGTTGATGTATTCCTGTCTTCGCTGCTAATTTCTGGAGGCTCCCTTGGTTCGCACATTCTGCTTGCGTGGAATTGCCTGGAGCGAGCCTTTCGGACATATCCGTGGGCAAGGCAACAGGTCTGGACGGGTTCGATGCCATCACTGCATGCAGGAATGAAATATGAAGCTCTCACGACTCGCCGTACTGGTCCTGCCTCTGATGATGCGAGCACACGCCATCCATCCGTTACAGCGACATACACGTCCCCGAGAGCATTGCCTACGCCGCCGCCAACCCCGAGAAGGGCGTGAGCGGCAACTTCCTGTTCAGCATCCGCGCGGTCGGTCAGCCCGGCGAGTGGGTGTACTTGAACCTTCAGGACGACTACGGCGACCGGCGCAACATCAGCATCGTGCTGGTGCCAGGCGTGCAGCGCCAACTGGTGAACGGGGGATTTCGTCGCAATCGCTCAAGGGTAGGAAGTTGATGGTTCGTGGCACGGCCCGGAGGGTGCGGATCAGTTTCAATGACGATGAAGGCAAGCCCATTGGCCTCTACTGCCAGACGCATTTGCGCCGGCGTAGCGCCGACGATCCTAAGGTCGTCAAGTGACGGCTGCGCCCCTGCCCATCCTGCATACGCAGCGACTGCTGTTGCGGCCGCTGGAGATGAGCGATGCCGAGCGGATTCAAGCGCTGGCCAGCGACCCTGCAATCGCTGCGACCACCTCGACGCTGCCGCATCCCTATCATCTGCAGCATGCGCAGGGCTGGATCGGAGGCCTCGCCCCGGCATTCGCCGACGGAAAGGAGATAAGCCTGGCGATAACCTGCGAGAAGGTCATCGTCGGCGTGATGAGTCTGGCCGGGATTTCTCGCAAACACCGACGCGCGGCGCTTGGCTACTGGATCGGTGTACCGTTCTGGGGACGCGGCTACGCCACTGAAGCGGCACGGGCGATCATTGCCTACGGCTTCGCCGAACTGGAACTGAACCGCATCTACGGCGAGTGCTACAGCCACAACCTGGCCTCCGAGCGGGTGCTGCAGAAGCTCGGCATGCGGTTCGAGGGCTGCCAGCGCGAGGCGATGAGGAAGGGCGATGCCTTCATCGATATCCTGCTCTACGCCCTGCTCAAGTCCGATTTTCCGCTGGGGGCAGAGCGCTTAGTCTCAGGGGGGTAGGACAGGCATCGCCATGTCCTCTGGAGCTAGGACCACTGCGATGCTTTGCCGACGGTGATCGCTGAGCATTCGCAGCGCCAGGCGACGACGCCTGCGCACTAAAGGCCATACGACTGAAGTGAGCCGGCAACTGCCGCAGAGGCGCCAGGCGTCTCTGCGGCATTATCCTGTGTGGGTGAACGCTGCTCCTGGCATCCGCCGCGCGCGCCGGGCGCCGCTTCGCTTACCCAGTGCACAGTGTCACTCCCGCCATCGAACCCTTCCAATCGAGGAACAACGCCATGGAAAACCTCCGCACCCTGCGCTTCGTCACGCTGCTCGGCAGCCTTCGCAGCGGCTCGTTCAACGGCATCATCGCGCGCGCCCTGCCGGCGCTGGCGCCGGAAGGCGTCAGTGTCGAAGCGCTGGGTTCTATCGCCGATTTCCCGCATTACGACGCGGACCTGCAGGCGGAAGGCTTCCCGCCGGCGGTACTGGCGATGGGCAAGGCGATCGCCGAGGCCGACGCGGTGATCGTGGTCATGCCCGAGTACAACTACTCGGTGCCGGGCGCGCTGAAGAACGCCATCGACTGGCTGTCGCGCCTGCCGGAAACGCCGTTCTCCGGCAAACCGGTGGCGATCCAGAGCGCCTCGCCGGGCATGCTCGGCGGCGCGCGGGCGCAGTATCACCTGCGCCAGGTGTTCGTCTTCCTCAACGCGCAGGTGCTGAATAAGCCGGAAGTGATGGTCGGCCAGGTGGCCGGCAAGGTCGACGAGAAGACCGGCGAACTCACCGACCAGAGCACCCGCGACTTCATCGCCGGGCAGCTCAAGGCGCTGGCCGACCTGGCGCGCAAGGGCTGACCGGCCCGCCCGCGCGATGCCAGCCGGCTTGGTGAACAGCGGGGCGGGCGGTAGGCTGTCGCTCCGTCCCGCCACCCGAGGAACCGCAATGCCGACTGCCCCACGAATCCCCCCGAACGTCGACCTCGATGCCCGCTACGCCGCGGTCAAGCGCGTGGCGCTGGCGGCGGCGCAACGCGGCATGGCGTTCTACCGCGACCGCGAGGCGCTGACGGTGATGCACAAGGGCGGCGATCAGCAGGACATGGTCAGCATCGCCGACCGGCAGATCGAGGAGTACATCCGCGCCGAGCTGTCCCGCGAGTTTCCCGAGGACGGACTGCTCGGCGAGGAGGGCGGTGCGGCCGATCTGCAGGCGCGCTGCCTGTGGGTCATCGACCCCATCGACGGCACCGCCTGCTTCGTCAACGGCCTGCACGCCTGGTGCGTGTCCATCGGGCTGATGGTCGACGGCGAGCCGACCCTCGGCGCCATCGCCGATCCCAATCATGATGAGCTATTCCACGCCTGCCTCGGCCGCGGAGCCTTCGTCAACGACACGCCGATCCGCGCCAGCGCCGCACGCCAGGTCAGCGAAGGGCTGACCGGCGTCGGTACCTTCCACCCGCGCGGCAAGGCGCATTTCATTCCCTTCCTGCAGGGGCTGCTGTCCTCGGGCGGGATGTTCATCCGCAACGGCTCCGGCGCGCTGATGACGGCCTACGTCGCCGCCGGCCGGCTGATCGGCTACTACGAAACCGAACTGAAGAGCTGGGATTGCCTGGCCGGCCTGGTGCTGGTGCAGGAAGCCGGCGGCCGCCGCAACGACTTCTTCCGCAACAACGGCCTACTCGACGGCAATCCCTACCTGGTGGCCGCGCCCGGCGTCTACGAACAGCTCGCCGCGCTGATCGGGCCGTCGCTGGACGGGGATTGAACAGGCTCGTTCACGCGGATTGCCGGATCACTCGGCAGCCAGCCGCTCCAGCTCGCGACGCACCATCGCCGCATAAGGTGCAGGGCTAAGCGCATAGAGCTGGGTGGCGACCCAGGCGGGCCAGCGCGGGCCCCAGGCGGCGCGTTCGGCGAGCAGGCGCTCGGCCTCGCGGCGTGCAGCGTCGGCATGCTGGCGGTGGAAGTCCTGGCGCGTGGTGATGGGCTGCTCGGCAGCCGGCCACAGCGCCGGCAATACCTGAAGACGCAGCAGCGGCGCCAGGTCGTCTGGCCAGGGTTCGCCGCGGACCAGCCAGCGCTGCGCATCCAGCTCGGCGGCCACGCTCACGGGCTCGTCCAGCGCGCCGGTGAACACCTCGGCGCGGACCCAGGTATCCGGCTCGTTGGCGGCGGGCGCTTCGAAGCGACCCAGCGCGGTGAAGGCGCTGCTTGCGAACGTCAGGCCCAACTCTTCCTGCAGTTCCCGGCATAGCGCCGCCAGGGCGTCTTCGCCGGCTTCCTGCTTGCCGCCGGGCAGCATGAAGGCCGAGGTGCCGCGCTTGCGCACCAGCAGCAGGCGGCCGTCGGCGTCCAGCAGGCAGGCCGCCGAGATCATCAGAGTATGGAGTTTGGCCATCGGGCTGCCGTCGCGAGGTCATCGGGACGGCGATTCTAAACGGGGAGCCCGGCAAGTCCAGCCCGGCGTTGGCCGGCCCGGACGTTCAGTCCAGCAGGTCCGCGGGAACGTTGCCGCCGTTCTCGGCGAGCTTGTTCAGCACCGCCTTGTGCAGCCAGATGTTCATCTGCGCGGAGTCGGCCATCTTGTCGGCCGGGCAACCCAGCTCGGTGGCAAGTTCCTTGCGCGCCTGCAGGCTGCTGTCCAGACCCAACAGCTTGAGCAGATCGACGATGGAGGTGCGCCAATTGAGCGTTTCGCCTTGCTGCGCGGCCATCTCGTTGAGCCGGGCGGAGACATCCACCGGCGTGGCGCTCACTGGCGTGGTGCTTTGCGCCGGCGACTGGCCGGGCGCGGTGGTCGCGTTGGAGGCCGCGGTCGGCCCGCCCGAATCCATGATCGAATCGTCCGGGCCGACCTTCAGACTGGGCACCTCGTCGTGGTGGCCGATGCCGAGTTTTTCCAGGATGGAGCTGAGCAGTCCCATGGCGCTTCCTCGTGAGTGGGTGTGCAGGTTGGACCGCGCGCCACCGACGGGGATTCAGCGGCAGGACGGACGGTGCCGGCAACCTCGGCCTCGCCGTCGTGGTCTGACGTCTTGCGCGGCCAAACCGCAGGCAGGCGTTATCCTGCATGGCCCCGCGAAGCGGATTTCAATCGGAGAAAGACATGTCAGCCAAGCCATTCGTCGTCATCGCGGAGTTCACCCTCAAACCCGGCACGCTCGCCGATTTCCTCGCCTTCGGCCAAATCGACGCCGGCGGCGCGCTGGACAAGGAAGAGGGCTGCCTGGCGTTCGACATCCTCCTGCCGGAGAACTGCGGCGATCAGGTGATGTTCCACGAGGTCTATCGCGACCGCGCGGCGTTCGACGAGCACAAGGGAACGTCGCACTACCTGGCGTTCAAGGAGGGGTCGAAATCGTTGCTGGCGGAGGACGTGAAGGTTCGCTTCTTCAATCCGGTCGCGGCGCAATGAGGGCGAAACAGGCCGATGCAGGACGCCGCGGCGAGAGGGTGGCGTTGCAGCGTGTGGCTGCAACGCGCGGCCGTGGACTCAGTCCTGGCGGCTGGTGACTTCCAGCAGGTGATAGCCGAACTGGGTCTTCACCGGGCCCTGCACGACGTTGATCGGCGCGCTGAACACGACGTTGTCGAATTCCTTGACCATCTGGCCGGGACCGAACGAGCCGAGGTCGCCGCCCTGGCGGCTGGACGGGCAGGTGGAGTTGTCCTTGGCGACCTGGGCGAAGTCGGCACCGCCCTCGATGGCGGCTTTCAGTTCGTTGCACTTGGCTTCGCTGGCAACCAGGATGTGGCGGGCAGTGGCTCGGGCCATTGGGGGTACTCCTTTTTTAATGGACTGCCGAGGCTACCGGAATTGCCGGGTTGTTCAAGCGTCGCGGGAGGAACGGAAGGTAACGCAGCGGGCGTCGATCATCCGCCGGGATAGCTATTGGCCCTCCATTTCTCGCTGCCCTATACTCGCGCCCCGCCACGGATGGCCGGTCGAATCAGGAAACGCCTGAGGCAACGGCTGTCCGTCACTTCCCGATGGACTCAATGGAATGATCATGAAAGCCAGCTTCTTCGCACTTCCTCTCGCTGCTCTTCTGAGTGCCTGCACGGCCACCACTTCGCTTCGCTCGACCGACCCGCAGCTGACCGTGGCGGTCAACGACGAGGCTCCGCTGGCCCTCGGCAGCCCGGTCAAGAAAACCTACAACGCCACCAGCTTCGGTCACTACCGCTTCAAGGCCACCAAACAAGGGATGGAGCCCATGTACGGCCTGATCCCGTTGAAATTCAACGGTGGCTATCTGGCCGCCGATATCCTGTTTTTCGCTCCGGCGATGTTCTACAACCTGCGCGAGGTCTATCCGTACTACGAGTTCGATGTGGAGAACGGCGTGGTCCGCTACAAGCGCAACGCCAACGACCCCTGGGTGAGCTACAAGCCGACTCCCGCCGAGCAGGATCACGCCAGAAACTACTTCCAGAAATAGAAACCACCGGCGCGCATCGCGAGGTGGATCAGGCGCCTCGCGATGCATCGTTCAGGCACTCCGAAAAAGGCGACAGAAGGCCTGAAGTCCTCATTGTTGAGGGGGGCGGGCCGGGCGTAGAATCCGCGCCGTTGCCCTCCTGCCTCACCGTTTTCCACACGCTTCCCGATGCGCACTCGCAGCCATGCCGGCTCTTTCGATCCGGCCGGGCGGCGATGTCTGCCGTGGGGGCGAACGGGCCGCCGGATTTCTTCCCCGAACGTTCCTCGCTGCGTGTCGCCGGTCCCCAGATCGGGCGTTGGCGGCGGGCCGAGCCTTCCACGAGCGTCAGACATCGCCGACATGAACACCCCCCTGAATTCCGCTGCCGGGTCCTGGCTGAGCGTGATCGCGCTGGCTCTGGCCGCGTTCATCTTCAACACCACCGAGTTCGTCCCGGTGGCGCTGCTCAGCGATATCGGCGCCAGCTTCAACATGCTGCCTACCCAGGTCGGCCTGATGCTCACCATCTACGCCTGGGTGGTCTCGCTGACCTCGCTGCCGATGATGCTGCTGACCCGCAACATC
The DNA here is from genome assembly GCF_029959715.1 of Pseudomonas sp. PS02288. Classification (NCBI taxonomy): domain Bacteria; kingdom Pseudomonadati; phylum Pseudomonadota; class Gammaproteobacteria; order Pseudomonadales; family Pseudomonadaceae; genus Pseudomonas; species Pseudomonas sp. PS02288. The sequence continues at coordinate 13,076 of NZ_JASCPA010000004.1, forward strand.
GAGCGGCGCCGCCTGCTGGGCCTCGTCTTCGGGCTGTTCATCCTCAGCCATCTGCTGTCCAGCGTTGCCTGGAACTTCACCACGCTGGTATTCAGCCGCATCGGCATTGCGCTGTCCCACGCGGTGTTCTGGTCGATCACCGCCTCACTGGCCGTGCGCGTGGCGCCCCAGGGCAAGCAGGTGCAGGCGCTCGGCCTGCTGGCCACCGGCACCTCGCTGGCCATGGTGCTGGGCATTCCACTCGGCCGCGTGCTCGGCGAGGCGCTAGGCTGGCGCACCACCTTCATGGCGATCTCGGTGATTTCCGCGCTGACCGTGCTCTGCCTGATGAAGTACCTGCCCCTGCTGCCGAGCCAGAATTCCGGTTCGCTGAAAAGTTTGCCGCTGCTGTTCAAACGTCCAGCGCTGGTGGCGCTGTACGTGCTCACCGTGCTGGTGATAACCGCCCAGTTCACCGCCTACAGCTACATCGAGCCCTTCGCCAAGACCGTCGCCCACCTCAGCGAGCACCTGACCACCGTGTTGCTGCTGCTCTTCGGCGGCGCCGGCATCCTTGGCTCGCTGCTGTTCAGCCGCTACAGCGCGCGCTACCCGAAAGGCTTCATCATCGCCGCGATCCTTGCCCTGGCACTATGCCTGCTGCTGTTGCTGCCGGCCGCGCACAACGCTTCTGTCCTCGCCGTGCTCAGCGTGGTCTGGGGCATCTCGATCATGTGCTTCGGCCTGGCGCTGCAGGCCAAGGTGCTCAACCTCGCATCCGACGCCACCGACGTGGCGATGGCGCTGCTTTCGGGCCTGTACAACGTCGGCATCGGCGGCGGCGCGCTGCTCGGCAGCCTGGTCAGCACCCACCTCGGGCTGGCCAACATCGGCACCGTTGGCGGCCTGTTCGCCCTCGGCGGGCTGATGCTCTGCTGCTTCACCAGCTACCGTTTCATCCGCCCGTTCCGGCCGACGGCGTTGTAGTCGCCTGGCGTGGAAGGTCGTTGCGACCTTCCACCTTCTTCGCTGCATCCGCTCCCGACGGTGACGGCAGCCACCGCCTCACGCATGATGCAAAGCCCTCTCGATCTCGAAGGAGTCTCCATGCGCCGATGCCTGATCTGTTTCAGCCTTATGCTGGCCGGCTTGCTGAACCTGGGTGCCGCGCAGGCGGACGACGAGGCGCAGTTGCTGGCGCTGATCAACGCCTACCGCGCCGAGCCGCAGGGGTGCGCGGCGCAGACGGTGGCGGTCGGGCCGCTGTCGCTCGATCTGCGCCTGGCCGCGCCGACGGCGACCGATATCGACGACCTGCAGCAGGCACTCAGCCAGAACGGCTACCCGGCGGCGGCCTTGCAGCTGATTCGCCTGTCCGGGCCGGACAGCGCCGAGGCGGCGATGAGCGCACTGCGGCAGAAATTCTGTGCGCAACTGCTGGGGGCGCAATACATCGATGTCGGCGTGTCACACAGCGCCAGCGACTGGCGCGTGGTGCTGGCGCGGCCGCTGCTTTCCGGCGGCCTGGGCGACTGGGAGGCGGCGGGGCGGGCGGTGCTGGAACTGGTCAACACGGCCCGCGGGCAGGGCCGGCAATGCGGCGGCATCAACTTCGCCGCGGCGGCGCCACTGGCCTGGAACGCCGCGCTGGCCGAGTCGGCGCTGGCGCACAGCCGCGACATGGCCAACGGCAACTTCTTCTCCCACCGCGGCAGCGATTCCAGCCAGGCCGACGAGCGTGCGCTGCGCGCCGGTTACACCTGGAGCGCGCTGGGCGAGAACATCGCCGCCGGCGACGACGCGCCCAAGGCCATCGTCGACGGCTGGCTGGCCAGCCCGGCGCATTGCGCCAACATCATGAATCCGGCCTTCAGCGAAATGGGCGCCGCCTACGCCGTGGACCCACGCAGCGATGCCGGCATCTACTGGACCCAGGTGTTCGGCGCGCCCTGATCCAGTTCGGTGCCGCGTTTTCCAACGTTTTTTCCCTGCCTGCTTGCGCCGCGCCTGTCGTGGTGCGCCCGGCGCCAATCCGGGCATTCTGCGGGGACCAGGGGCCAGTGCCTGCGAAGTGCCACTAGTTCACCTGTCCTATTGGACGACGCACGGGCCTGCCATAGCGTGGGCTGGTCGCCGCGTTGGTGCGGCCCTGCCTAACAAGAAGGATTCATCATGAAAAACGCTGCTAAAACCCTGCTCGTCGGCCTGTCCCTGACTGCACTCAGCGCTGCCGTGATTCCCGCCCAGGCCAACAGCGCGCGCTCGCCGCTCACGGTGGAGATGCGCAGTGAAACGCTGGCAATCACGCAACCGACCCTTTCCGCTCCGGCTGCGGACGTCTTCGCCTCGGCAGATGCAGCCCCCACGACGACCGGGGCGGGCGTGCAACTGGCCATGCTCAAGACCAGCTGCGCCGATCCATCGCCCTGGTACACCTTCAGCGGCTGGGAAGCGCTGGCCTGCGTGTTCTCCGGCCAGTGGTGACAGGCGTAACCGTCAGGTCCGCGGGTGGACAAGCCTCGCGTTGTCCACCTGCGCGGGTTTGTCTCCCTCTCCCTCCGGACAGGGTGGGAGTGAAGGAGTCGTCGCGGCAAAAGCCCTGGAGCGCCCAATCCTCCGGCGGGCACCTCACCCCGGTGGAAGAGGGCGTCGTCAGGCCGGTTTGCGGATGGTCTTGAGCAGGTCTTCCGGGGTGATCTGGCCGACCACGTTGCGGTTGGCGCCCGGTAGCGGCAGATCCAGGATGTGGCCCTTGATCTTGCCGATCACGTGCATCTCGCACGGTTTGCAGTCGAACTTCAGGGTCAGCACTTCGTCCTGGTGCACCAGCTGCATCGGCGCGACCTTGTTGCGCACGCCGGTGACGCCCTTGGCCTGCTTCGGGCAGAGGTTGAAGGAGAAACGCAGGCAGTGCTTGGTGATCATCACCGGCACCTCGCCGGTTTCCTCGTGGGCCTCGTAGGCCGCATCGATCAGTTGCACGCCGTAGCGGTGGTAGAAGTCCCGCGCCTTCTGGTTGTAGACGTTGGCGAGGAACGACAGGTGCGCCTCCGGGTAGACCGGCGGTGGCGTGCTCACCGCCTTGCGCCCGCCACGCGGATGCAGGGCGACGCGGGCCGCCGTAAGCGCCTCAATGGCGTCGCGGCGCAGCGCCTTGAGCTGCGAATTGGGGACGAAGAACGCCTGCGGCGCGACGATCTCCACCGCCTCGGTGTGGTAGATCGTGGTGCCCAGTTTGCCCAGCCCGTCGCGCAGCTGCTCCAGCGCCTGCTCCGGCTTGTTCGCCGCACCGAAGGGGCCGTCGAGGCCGAGGGAGACCTGCGCGCCGTCCTCGCTGCTCAGCGTCAGCTCCAGGCGTGCCTCGCTCCATTGCACCTGCCAGCGCACGGCGATGCGGCGCTCGGCGGAGGTCTTCTGCAGCGCCTGCTGCCAGTTGTGGTCGAGGTTGCGGTTGAGCGGATGGTTCGGCCGCAGCTGGCGCAGCGCGGCGGGCATCTCGTTGGGCTCGACGCGGTACTGCCAGCGCGGCGCGCCGTCTTCCTCGAAGGCCTGCAACTGCTCGACCACGCTGGCGCGGAAGCCGACCACCTCACGCTTGACCAGCACATTGAGGCCGTCGCCGTTGGACAGCGGCTCGGTGGTGCTGGCGATCAGGTCGCGCTTGCCTACCTTGAGCACTTCGCCCACCGCCAGACCGGTGAAGGTCGGCGAATCGAAGGCGCCGATGTCCACCTTGCGCTCGCTGACGAAGTAGTCCGTGCTGCCGCGGTGGAAGGTCTTGTCCGGATCGGGCAGGAAGAAATGCTCGGTGCGCCCGCTGGACGCCCGCGCCAGATCCGGGCGCCCGTCGAGCAGTGCGTCCAGTTGCTGGCGGTAGTAGGCGGTGATGTTCTTCACATAGCCGACATCCTTGTAGCGCCCCTCGATCTTGAACGAGCGCACGCCGGCATCCACCAGCGCGCCGAGGTTGGCGCTCTGGTTGTTGTCCTTCATCGACAGCAGGTGCTTGTCGAAGGCGACCACGCGGCCCTGGTCGTCCTTCAGCGTGTACGGCAGGCGGCAGGCCTGCGAGCAGTCGCCACGGTTGGCGCTGCGCCCGGTTTGCGCGTGGGAGATGTTGCACTGCCCGGAGAACGCCACGCAGAGCGCGCCGTGGATGAAGAACTCGATGGCCGAATCCACCGCGTCGGCCATCGCGCGGATTTCCTGCAGGTTCAGCTCGCGGGCCAGCACCAGCTGCGAGAAGCCGGCCAGGGACAGGAACTTGGCCCGCTCCAGGGTACGGATGTCGGTCTGCGTGCTGGCGTGCAGCTCGATCGGCGGGATGTCCAGCTCTAGCACGCCCATGTCCTGCACGATCAGCGCATCGACGCCGGCATCGTAGAGCTGGTGGATCAGCGCGCGCGCAGGCTCCAGCTCGTCGTCATGCAGGATGGTGTTGAGGGTGACGAACACGCGGGCGTGGAACAGGTGGGCGAACTCCACCAGCGCGGCGATATCCGCGACGCTGTTCTCGGCATTGTGTCGCGCGCCGAAACTCGGCCCGCCGATGTACACCGCGTCCGCGCCATGCAGGATGGCCTCGCGGGCGATCCCCGCGTCGCGGGCGGGGCTGAGCAGTTCCAGATGATGCTTGGGCAAGGACATGGGCGTTTTCTTTTATCAGGCGTGGCACGGTAGCCGCGCATTTTAGCCGGGCGACGGCGGCTTGGGGATGTTGCGTGACAGGAGGAGCCGCGCCCACTCTGAAAGCAACCCCGTAGGGTGCGCCGCGCGCACCGGGCGATCACCGTAGAAATACATCGGTGCGCATGGCGCACCCTACGATCGCCGACAGTGACGGAGTTGCGCATCGTGTGGCACGCACTTCCGGTGGGTGCGCCGCGCGCACCGGGTGATCATCGGAGAAATGCATCGGTGCGCATGGCGCACCCTACGGTCGCCGGCAGTGACGGAGTTGTGCGTCGTGTGGCACGCACGTCCCGTAGGGTGCGCCGCGCGCACCGGGTGAGCATCGGAGAAATGCATCGGTGCGCATGGCGCACCCTACGGTCTCCGGGAGTGACGGGGCTGCGTGTCGCACGCACTTCCGTACGGTGCTCCGCGCGCACCGAGTTCCATCGGGCTATGCGCGCAGCCCGGGCCACTCAATGCAGGCGGCGCGCGCCGAGGCGATTTTCGACCAGCGCCTTGGCTTGCCCGGCCATCTGGTCGAGTAGACGGTCGCGCTTCTTCTCGGCGTCGCCCATGGCCTTCTTGCCGTGCTGCTGCACCAGGTAGGCATGGATCTGCCGGACCTCCTTGCTCTGGAAGATCGGCTCCAGGTCCTGCACCGCCACCAGGCCGTCCGAGGCGTGGTTCCAGGCGTTCATCAGCACCTGCGGCCCGCGCGCCGCCAGCACCTGGAAGCCCATGGCCTCGAACATCGGCACCTTGCCCGCCGCGCAGGCCAGCTCGGCATGCGGATGCCGTGCGCTCATGTGCTGCAGCATCGCCCGGGCGATCCCGCGCCGGCGGTGGCTGGCCTGCACCGCGGTGTAGACCAGCGTGCAGGCCTGCGGGTCATCCTTCGCCGGCAGGTAGAGCGCGAAGCCCAGCACCTGCGACGGGTCCGCATCGTCCAGCGCCAGGATCAGCCGGGCGCGGGTCTCCTGCGCGGCGTCCATCGCCTGCAGGTAGAGGTGGACCTCGTAGCCGATCACGTACTGGTAGAGCTGGAACAGCGGATTGCTCGGCGTCAGCGCCACCGGGCTGATGTCGCTGAAGTAATTCACCACCATCTGCAGAACCTGGCTCTTCAGCGATTCCGGCGGCGGGTTGTCCAGGTGTACGAGGGTGAACATCGGCGAACGGGCTCCGGGCGGGCGAGGGCGGGTCGGTGCGGCATTGTAGCGGCTGGGCGGTCGATCATCCCGATCACTCGCTACTGGGTGTCACCACGAGGCGGACTTCCATCCGCCAAGGCCATCCCACCTGCCGGGAAAACCCATGCCGCGCCGGCGCTGGGCTATGATGCGCGCCCTCATTTCCGCCCGAATCCAGACCCCCATGCCCGGCAACGCGCTCTATACCGACCTGTCGGGCTACTACGATCTGATGTGCGCCGATATCGACTATCGCGCGCAAAGCCAATGCGTCCAACGCTTGCAGCAACTGTTCGGCAACGGCGGCAGACGCCACCTCGACCTGGCCTGCGGAACCGGGCCGCACGTCCGCCATTTCATCGACGCCGGCTACCGCAGCGGCGGCCTCGACATCAACCAGCCGATGCTGGATCGCGCCGCCCAGCGCTGCCCGGAAGCCCGGTTCTCCTTGCAGGATATGTGCGGGTTCAGCGTGAGCGAGCCGCTCGACCTGATCACCTGTTTCCTCTATTCGATCCACTACAGCGGCAGCATCGACCGGCTAAAGGCCTGCATCTCCCAAGCGCATGGCGCGCTGGAGCGCGGCGGGGTGTTCTGCTTCAACGCCGTCGACAGGCGGATGATCGACAACGCTTCCTTCGTCTCCCACAGCGCCCACCACGTGGACGGCCTGTTCGGCTTCAGCTCCGGCTGGCACTACAGCGGCGAGGGCGAGCGGCAATCGCTGCGGCTGCGCATCGAACGCACGGTGGCCGGCGAAACCCAGGTCTGGAACGACGAACACCCGATGGTGGCGGTGAGCTTCGCCGAGTTGCAGGAATTGTTGGCGCCGTATTTCGAGGTGCATGTGCTGGAGCACGACTACGAGAAGCTGATTCCTTGGGACGCGACGTCGGGGAATGCGCTTTTCGCCTGCGTGAAGGTCTGAGCCCGGCGCGCACCGCAATCACCGCGCCGGCCTCCATGGTGCGCATGGCGCACCCTACGATTACGTAGGGTGGAAATGGCGAAGCCTTTTCCACGCGGAGCGGAGTCCAGGCTACCTCGCTTGGAGCGCGGCGTCGGGGAAGGCGTTGTTCGCCTGGGTGAAGGCCCGAGTCCGTAGGGTGCGCCGCGCGCACCGCAACCACCGCGTCGGCCTCCATGGTGCGCATGGCGCACCCTACGTAATCGTAGGGTGGAAATGGCGAAGCCTTTTCCGCGCGGAGCGGAGTCCAGGCTACCTCGCTTGGAGCGCGGCGTCGGGGAAGGCGTTGTTCGCCTGCGTGAAGGCCCGAGTCCGTAGGGTGCGCCGCGCGCACCGCAACCACCGCGCCGGCCTTCATGGTGCGCATGGAATCGTAGGGTGGAAATGGCGAAGCCTTTTCCACCGGTGAGGTGTCCAGGCTACCTCGCGGAATCCGCCCTATGGGCTAACCGGGCCGGTATGGCACCCATACATCGCCTTGCCAGTGCAGCAGTGACAAACCCTGGCGGCTTTCGCGGCGCGGGCGGTGAGTGTTCGTCGGCTCTTCCTCGCGCAGCGCCGGAACTACGTCGGCGCTGAGCCAGCGACGAATGCAGCGGTTTTCCGGGTGGTAGTAGTGGATCAGCGCGGCGTACACGCCGGATTCGCTGATCAGCCGGGTCGTCTCCGGTTGGCCGTGGGTGTTGAGCAGCACCGCATCGAGCAACTGGTCGGCATCCAGAGTACGTGTAACGCGTTCTTCCAGGTGCGGTTGGCCGATCAGCCGGCCCAGGTCGCGGGCGCTGAACCAGCAGTGCGGTTCGAGGAGCAGGGCGCGTAGTTGGCGGCGGTGGCGGGTGAATGTTTGGGGGATCAGGGTTTCGCCGGGGAGGGCGGGTATGGCGGGGAGTGCTGATTGAGTTGGCATATCCATTACCTCTGGAAGCTTTCTTAGGGCTTGATTGGAGTCGGGAGCTAAGAAACCCACCAGAGACGGGCCGGACGTATTTCCCTTTCGGGTCTTGTATTAGCCCACTCCCGACAGCACGGAGTTTTTCTACGGACGTGGCAAGGCCGCGAACGCAAAAAAGCCGCATAGCTATCGGGTGCGGTATACCGCTCTGGCAAGGCGTTTCTTAGGCGCCGTCGTCAGGGTAGGGAGCTGTACGGAAGCGGTCAAGGACGGCGGGGTATTAGCTCCGTAGGGTGGAAATGGCGAAGCCTTTTCCACGGGGTAGAGAACCGCGCCCTGCGGAGGTCCGGGCTACCTCGCTGCCTCTATGTTGTTGCCTATACCGGTTCCGCCCTTACGGCGGGTCACTTCTGGCAAGCGCCCCAGAAGTAACCAAGAGGTCTTGCCCCTGGCATCCGGCCCGACTTCGTCGGGTTCCCTCGTTTCATCGTCGTTCCAGGGGCCCGCCGCGAAGGGCCATCCCTGGCCCATCGCGGCTCTCGCGGCATCCATGCCGCTCAACCCCCTACACAACGATTCCACTCGGCCTCCTGACGGGGCGTATGGCGTCGTCTGTGAGATTTGTGTTTTAGAAACAGTCACGTAGGGTGGAAATGGCGAAGCCTTTTCCACGCGGTGGCCATTCATGATGTGGCCATCCACGCTCCCGGTCCCAATCCGAACGCCTATTCCCCCCAACACCCCGTTTCGCCCTCATCGTTACCACCCGCCCAATCCAGCGGATAAATCCCGTCCCGGACCGCCCGGTGAAAACTCGAATACGGCCAATCGCGCACGCGGGTGACGTGCCCATGTTTCAACGGATTGAAATGGATGTAATCGACATGGCGTTGGTAATCGAGTTCGTCGCGGATCAGGTGTTCCCAATAACGCCGTTGCCAGATGCCGCGTTCGCCGCGGACCCGTTGGACGGGGGAGAGCGGCTCGGTTGCATCGAGACCGCGAGAAAACAGCTGCTTGATCACCTTCCAGCGCCGCGCGAAATCGGCGTCATCCTCGGGCAGCGTCCACAGGCAATGCATGTGTTCGGGCAGCACCACCCAGGCATCGATATGGAAGGGATGGCGGACTTTGGTTATCCGAACCGTTTCCCGCAGCAAGGCAATATGGCGCGTCAGCAGATCGCCTTTGCGATTGCGCAGGTTGACGGTGAAGAAGTACGTAGCGCCGGGAACTCGAGCGCGGCGGTAGCGGGACATGGCGGCTCATCCGTGAGCAGGGTGTGGTCTGGGGCCGTGAAACGGTGGACAGGTGAAGCGCTGTCCACCCTACGCCGCCGACGCGCCTACGTCTGTCAACGTAGGGTGGAAATGGCGAAGCCTTTTCCACGGGGTAGATATCCACGCGGAGCGGAGGTCCGGGCTACCTCGCTTTGGTTATCCGAACCGTTTCCCGCAGCAGGGCGATATGGCGCGTGAGCAGATCGCCTTTGCGATTGCGCAGATTGACGGTGAAAAAGTACGTAGCGCCGGGAACCCGGGCGCGGCGGTAGCGGGACATGGCGGCTCATCCGTGAGCAGTGTTGGTCTGGGGCCGTAAAACGGTGGACAGATAAAGCGCTGTCCACCCTATGCCGCTGATTCCCTGGGGCGCGACGTCGGGGAATGCGCTGTTCGCCAGCGTGAAGGCCTGAACCCGTAGGGTGCGCCGCGCGCACCACAACCATCGCGCCGGCCTCCATGGTGCGCATGGCGCACCCTACGATTACGAAGTCTTTCCACGGGGTGGCCGTCCACCGGGCGGCGATCCACGCGTAGCGGAGGTCCAGGCTACCTCGCTACAGCGGGTGTTGTGTTAGTTTTGCTATGTATAAAAGTTCTTCAATTAGCGCTCGATAGATTATGCGAACGTTCTTGATGTCGCTTTTCCGGCAGTTATATTTTATGCGATGCGCTGATAGGTTGCCGAGCTCCCGATAGGAGTCAATGTCTTTCTTTGATTCAGGAGATAGACCGATTTCTTTTCTTGACGTTGCTTTGTTGATTAGTGTCTTCAGGTTGTTGTAATTGCCTTCTTGGTCTTTGGCTTGCTCGCTTAGCCCAGTTTCTTCGAAGCAATGAATTAGTAGTATTTCTAACAGGCGCCTCATCATGAGGGAGCAGGCATCAAATAAATTATTTTCGTAGCATGAGTTTATTTGTTGAGCAATTTTTATCAGGTAAGGTCTTTCGGTATTCGTGAAAAGTATTTCTGGAAGGATCGAGTCGTCGGAAATAATTTCTTCGATGTCTGTTATGTCTGGAATTTCAAGCTTTATTTCACTTCGTCTTTTAGGGGCTAGGCGAAAAGAGTTTTCTTGAACTCCTTTAACAAACGACCGTGATTTTCTAATCTTCGATAGTAGACGGCTTAAGTTTGGTCGGGCAAAACCTAGCGCAGTTAATACTGCGCTAAGGTCTTTGGCCTCAATCTCAGATTGATCCTTGTTTTCCGAAAAGTAGAAAGCGAGATATTCAGCTTTCTCAAGCTCGGTTCTGTCGTGTAGTTTTGCGATATTGGCGAAAACTTCTAGCTTCAAGGGCTAGGTTCCTATTCGTTGGGCTTTCCATTCAACTGTGCTAGCAGTTTTCCAGCCTCTTCTACACCTGGAATAGTCAGCTTGCATGTTTTGGATGAGGAACCTTTTTTCCCATCCAGAAGAATAAATTCCTTTGCGTTTTTAAGGATTCCGGCGAAGTTTGAGGCGTCAAGACAGCTTTGTTCTTGGCAAAGCTGTCTGATTTCTTGCATGGGGACTTCGTTAATGCCTAGAGACCGTTTTCCCCAAAGGTAGACCAGTGCAGCATTAACTGTTTTTTTCGCAAGAGTGCCGCCGGGGATCCGTTTAAGCACCCTAACCTGATCGCCCTCCATATGAAGAACCCGATTGTACGTATCGGATGGATTCGCGGATGCAGGCTCTTCCTCTGCTGGCGCCTCTAGCAGAAGTTGGGGGCACGGGGGCGACGGTTGATGCTCAACGATGGGGGCGTCAACCGTTCTCCTCGTCAAAGTGTCCAAGATGGCTTCTTTGAAGATATTGATTTGCTCGGAGACGAACCCTTCGGAACCAGTAATCTCAAAGATTCCGTCACGGATAGAAAGATGAAACCTGGCTTCGTTACTACTCACTTGCTATTCCCTCAGTAAATGCTAGGTACAAGGCTCGCGGTCAATAGGCCCGTCTTCGTTACTCAATCCCAGCTCAAAGCCCCACCCGTCTGATACTCGATAACCCGCGTCTCGAAGAAGTTCTTCTCTTTCTTCAGGTCCATGATCTCGCTCATCCATGGGAACGGGTTGGTGGTGCCTGGGTATTCTTCTTTCAGGCCGATCTGCGAGAGGCGGCGGTTGGCGATGAATTTGAGGTAGTCCTCCATCATCGCGGCGTTCATGCCGAGTACGCCGCGGGGCATGGTGTCCCGTGCGTATTCGATTTCCAGCTGGGTGCCTTGCAGCAGCATCTGGCGGGCTTCGTCCTTCATGGCGTCGTCCCACAGGTGCGGGTTCTCGATCTTGATCTGGTTGATCATGTCGATGCCGAAGTTCAGGTGCATGGATTCGTCGCGCAGGATGTACTGGAACTGCTCGGCGGTGCCGGTCATCTTGTTGCGGCGGCCCATGGAGAGGATCTGGGTGAAGCCGCAGTAGAAGAAGATGCCTTCGAGCACGCAGTAGTAGGCGATCAGGTTCTTGAGGAACTGCTTGTCGGTCTCGACGGTGCCGGTCTCGAACTTCGGATCGGAGATCGAGCGGGTGTACTTGAGGCCCCAGGCGGCTTTCTTCGCGACCGACGGAATCTCGTGGTACATGTTGAAGATCTCGCCTTCATCCATGCCCAGCGACTCGATGCAGTACTGGTAGGCGTGGGTGTGGATCGCCTCTTCGAAGGCCTGGCGCAGGATGTACTGGCGGCACTCGGGGTTGGTGATCAGGCGGTAGGTGGCCAGCACCAGGTTGTTCGCCACCAGCGAGTCGGCGGTGGAGAAGAAGCCCAGGTTGCGCATGACGATGCGGCGCTCGTCCTCGGTCAGGCCGTCCTGGCTCTTCCACAGGGCGATGTCCGCGTTCATGTTCACTTCCTGCGGCATCCAGTGGTTGGCGCAGCCGTCGAGGTACTTCTGCCAGGCCCAATCGTACTTGAAGGGGACCAACTGGTTGAGGTCGGCGCGGCAGTTGATCATGCGCTTCTCGTCGACCTGGACGCGGGCGGCAGAGCCTTCGAGGTCGGTGAGACCTTCGACGATGTCCAGCTCGTCCAGCGCGGCCTTGGCCCGCGCGACGGCTTCGGAGTCATCGGCGGTGACGGCGCGCGCTTCGCTCGCGGCGGCGTCGCCCACGCTGTCGAGTTTCTCCAGGCTCATGTCGGCACCGGCCTGTTGCGGTGCGGCGGCCTTGGCGGCGCCTTCTTCGGGTTTGTCGAATTCGTCCCAGCTCAGCATGGCAGTTTCTCCTGCTTGGACCGGACGGTGCCGGTCGAAAATGTGTACTGCGTTTGGTGCACGCAAAAACGTCGAAAATGTGGAGGAGGGCGGCGCTGCCATTTTCCCTCTCCCCGGCCCTCTCCCATGAATGGGCGAGGGGGTAAAAAGCGGCTCGGCGCTATGTCGTCGGCGCGAGCGGGTGGGGTGTGTCGCGGTGTTCGGTCGCCGCCGGGTTCCCCTCTCCCCGGCCCTTTCCCATAAATGGGAGAGGGGTCTCCCTGCGGAGCGAGCGGTTTCCAGAGCGAGGCAGCGCTAGGCGCGTGGCGGTTCGGAGCCCCTGAGCGTACGTCTGTACGTGATGGGGGCCGGACCGCCGCGCAACGACGCGGGGTCCGCTCTGGGAGCCGCGGATTACCTACTTACTGGCAGGCTTCGCAGTCCGGATTATCGATGCTGCACGCCTGCGGCACCGGCGCCGGCTTCGGCTCGGCTGCCGGGGCAGCCTGCAGGCCTTCCACCTGGCCACTGGATACGGCGTTCAGCTTGCCGGTGGTCACGGTGGATTTCTCGGTGCTGGTCGCGGCCAGGGCACGGAGGTAGTAGGTGGTTTTCAGGCCACGGTACCAGGCCATGCGGTAGGTCACGTCGAGCTTCTTGCCCGAGGCGCCGGCGATGTAGAGGTTCAGCGACTGGGCCTGGTCGATCCATTTCTGGCGGCGGCTGGCGGCGTCGACGATCCACTTGGTTTCCACTTCGAAGGCGGTGGCGTACAGGTCTTTGAGTTCCTGCGGAACGCGTTCGATCTGCTGCAGCGAGCCGTCGTAGTACTTCAGGTCGTTGATCATCACCGAGTCCCACAGGGCGCGGGCCTTGAGGTCGCGGACCAGGTACGGGTTGATCACGGTGAATTCGCCCGAGAGGTTCGATTTCACGTAGAGGTTCTGGTAGGTCGGTTCGATCGACTGCGACACGCCGGTGATGTTGGCGATGGTGGCGGTCGGTGCGATGGCCATGATGTTCGAGTTGCGGATGCCTTTCTGCACGCGGGCACGCAGCGGCGCCCAGTCCAGCGACTCGGTCAGGTCGACGTCGATGTACTTCTGGCCACGCGCCTCGATGAGGATCTGCTGCGAGTCCAGCGGCAGGATGCCCTTGCTCCACAGCGAACCCTGGAACGTTTCGTAGCTGCCGCGCTCGTCGGCCAGATCGCAGGAGGCCTGGATGGCGAAGTAGCTGATGGCTTCCATCGACTTGTCGGCGAACTCGACGGCGGCTTCGGAGGCGTACGGGATGTGCTGCAGGTACAGCGCGTCCTGGAAGCCCATGATGCCGAGGCCGACCGGGCGGTGCTTGAAGTTGGAGTTCTTCGCCTGCGGCACCGAGTAGTAGTTGATGTCGATGACGTTATCGAGCATGCGCACGGCGGTCTTCACGGTCTTCTCGACCTTGGCCAGGTCCAGCTTGCCGTCGACGATGTGGTTCACCAGGTTCACCGAACCCAGGTTGCACACGGCGATCTCGTCCTTGTTGGTGTTCAGGGTGATCTCGGTGCAGAGGTTCGAGCTGTGCACCACGCCCACGTGCTGCTGCGGGCTGCGCAGGTTGCACGGGTCCTTGAAGGTCAGCCACGGGTGGCCGGTCTCGAAGAGCATGGAGAGCATCTTGCGCCACAGGTCCTTGGCGGCGATGGTCTTGTGCAGCTTGATCTTGCCGTAGCCGGCCATGGCTTCGTAGTACTCGTAGCGCTCCTCGAAGGCCTTACCGGTGAGGTCGTGCAGGTCGGGTACTTCGCTGGGCGAGAACAGGGTCCACTGGCCGTCGTCGAAGACGCGCTTCATGAACAGGTCGGGAATCCAGTTCGCGGTGTTCATGTCGTGGGTGCGGCGACGGTCGTCACCGGTGTTCTTGCGCAGCTCGATGAACTCTTCGATGTCCATGTGCCAGGTTTCCAGGTAGGCACAGACCGCGCCCTTGCGCTTGCCGCCCTGGTTCACCGCGACGGCGGTGTCGTTGACCACCTTCAGGAAGGGCACGACGCCCTGGGATTTGCCGTTGGTGCCCTTGATGTAGGAGCCCAGCGCGCGCACCGGAGTCCAGTCGTTGCCCAGGCCGCCGGCGAATTTGGACAGCATGGCGTTGTCGTGGATGGCGCTATAGATGCCCGACAGGTCGTCCGGCACGGTGGTCAGGTAGCAGCTGGAGAGCTGCGGACGCAGGGTGCCGGCGTTGAACAGGGTCGGCGTCGAGGACATGTAGTCGAACGACGAGAGCAGGTTGTAGAACTCGATGGCGCGCTCTTCGCGGTTCTTCGGTTCTTCGATGGCCAGGCCCATGGCGACGCGCATGAAGAAGATCTGCGGCAGCTCGAAGCGCACGCCATCCTTGTGGATGAAGTAGCGGTCGTAGAGGGTCTGCAGGCCCAGGTAGGTGAACTGCTGGTCGCGTTCGTGCTGGATCGCGGCGCCCAGCTTGGCCAGGTCGTAGGTCTTCAGTTTCGGGTCGAGCAGCTCGAACTCGACGCCCTTGTCGACGTAGGCCGGCAGCGCCTTGGCGTACAGGTCGACCATCTCGTGGTGGGTGGCGCTCTCGGCCACGCCGAGGAAGCCCAGGCCTTCGGCACGCAGGGTGTCCATCAGCAGGCGGGCGGTGACGTAGGAGTAGTTCGGCTCGCGCTCGACGAGGGTGCGCGCGGTCATCACCAGGGCGGTGTTGACGTCCTTCTCGGCGACGCCGTCGTAGAGGTTCTTCAGGGTGTCTTTTTCGATCAGTGCGCCATCGACTTCGGCGAGGCCTTCGCAGGCTTCGCGGACGATGGTCTGCAGGCGGCCCAGGTCCAGCGGCGAGAGGCTGCCGTCGGCCTTGGTCACGCGGATGCTCGGGTGGGCCACGGCCGGGGCGTCGGCGACGCCGCGCTTGCGCTCCTGGCTGCGGGCTTCGCGGTAGATCACGTAGTCGCGGGCGACTTTCTGCTCGCCGGCGCGCATCAGGGCCAGTTCGACCTGATCCTGGATCTCTTCGATATGGATGGTGCCGCCGGACGGCATGCGGCGCTTGAAGGTGGCGCTGACCTGCTCGGTCAGGCGGCGCACGGTGTCGTGGATGCGCGACGAGGCGGCGGCGGTGCCGCCTTCCACAGCGAGAAACGCCTTGGTGATGGCCACGGTGATCTTGTCGTCGGTGTAGGCGACGACGGTGCCGTTACGCTTGATCACGCGCAGTTGGCCGGGGGCGGTGGAACTCAGGTCCTGCGAGCCTTCGACGGCTTGGGGAGCAGTGGCCTGCGGTTTCTCGTGTGGGGTGTCGATCTGCATGAGGGTCTCCACGTTTCTAATTGGTTTGGACACTTGTCGTCGCGTCTGTTCGCTTTTTAACCAAATGCGTTCTCCGCCCGGTACAGCCAGCTAACCGGTGGAAAACACGATCGGAGCAGGAAAAAGGCGCGACTCAAGTGCCTTCCTGGCTCGTAAGTCCTTGGTCGCGGGTACGCTCGCGACCACAACCCCTAGTGTTGCCCGATTGGGCCGACACTACGACCGCTGACGGCATGAGAATGCCGTTGACTCAGGGTCCGGCCTTCTGATAACGGCCGAAAGGGTTGCTGAAAAGCGTTTCGGCCTGCGGATTCCGAGGCTGTACGACGCTTCGTTCCGGGACCGCTTGAATAGTGCAAGGCTTCGTTGTAAACCCAAGATGTAGTGGGTTTGTTTTGTCGGCATACAAGATAGAGCGTCAGGGGCGTTTGATCAACCGGCAAAACCTGTGGATAACGTGTGCGTGGATTGTGGGTGGAACGTGGGTAACCGGGCGCAGGCAGCGTGGTTGGTGGGCTGCGCCGCCTGTCGAGCCTCAGCGGTGATTTTACGCAGGCAGAAGTTTTTTTCTTCGACGAGGCGACCACTACATCTTGTGTTTTACAGCGTTGCCTGTATCCGCCCCGCGGCGTTGCTACAATGCCGGCCGATCCGGTCAGCCGGAGCCCTGAGGAGAGCGTGGTGCAGCAGGACATCTTGATCGTCGAAGACGACCGGCGGCTGGCGGAGTTGACCCGCGAATACCTGGAAGGCCACGGCTTGAGCGTCGCCATCGAGGCCGACGGGGCCAAGGCGGCGGCACGCATTCTTCGCGAGCGCCCGGCGCTGGTGGTGCTCGACCTGATGCTGCCGGGCGAGGACGGCCTGAGCATCTGCCGCAAGGTGCGCGGCGAGTTCGACGGGCCGATCCTCATGCTCACCGCGCGCACCGACGACATGGACGAAGTGCAGGGCCTGGAAACCGGCGCCGACGACTACGTGTGCAAGCCGGTGCGCCCGCGCGTGCTGCTGGCGCGTATCCGCGCCCTGCTGCGCCGCCGCGAGGGTAGCGCCGAGCCCGTCGCGGAGAACCAGCGGCGCCTGGAGTTCGGCCCGTTGGTGATCGACAACGCGATGCGTGAGGCCTGGCTGGCCGGGCGCGGAATCGAGCTGACCAGCGCCGAGTTCGACCTGCTCTGGCTGCTGGCCTTCAATGCCGGGCGCATCCTCTCGCGCGAGGAAATCTTCAATGCCTTGCGCGGCATCGAGTACGACGGCCAGGATCGTTCCATCGACGTGCGCATCTCGCGAATCCGGCCGAAGATCGGCGACGATCCGATGCATCCGCGGCTGATCAAGACCGTGCGCAGCAAGGGCTACCTGTTCGTCCGCGAGGCGGCCGAGGACATGCGCTAGGCTGCTCGATACGCCGGACAGGCCCAGAAGAGGTTGTGCCATGTTTCCCACCTTCACTACCGCGCGCTTTCTGCTTCGCGAGATCGAACAGCGCGACATCGACGCGGTGTTCCGCGGGCTGTCCAACCCGGACGTGATCCGCTATTACGGCGTGTCCTACCGTTCGCTGGACGAAACCCAGACGCAGATGGACTGGTACCGCGACCTGCAGGAACAGCAGAGCGGGCTCTGGTGGGGCATCGCCTTTCGCGAGGCGCCGGACCAACTGATCGGCGCCTGCGGCTTCAACGACTGGTCGCCGAGCCACCGGCGCATCGAGCTGGGCTACTGGCTGATGCCCGAACACTGGCGCTGCGGCGTGATGAGCGAATGCCTGCCGCCGATCCTGCGGCATGCATTCGACGCCATGCGCATCCATCGCATCGAGGCGGTGGTGGATACCGACAACCTCGCCAGCCGCTGCCTGCTCGAACGCGTCGGTTTCCGCCATGAGGGCACGCGCCGCGACGGCGAGCTGAAGGACGAGCGCTTCATCGACACCGAACACTACGGCCTGCTGAGCAGCGATCCGTGGTCGTGAGCCGCGCGCGGCGGGGCGCCGCGCTGAACTCGATCTTCCTGCGCATCTACGGCGGCATGCTCGCGGCCATCGTCCTCGTGGCGCTGCTCGGCTTCGCGACGGTGCATCTGGTCAACAAGGTGCGCAGCGACCAGTACCGCGAGAACCTCGCGCGCGGCACCTTCCGCCTGATGGCCGACAACCTGGCGCCGATGAGCGACGTCGAGCGCCGCCGTTCCACCGCGTTGTGGGGGCGCCTGCTGGGCATTCCGCTGGAGATCCAGCCGCTGCTCGACACCTCGCTGGACAGCCGCGAGCGTGCCCGCCTGCTGCACGGCCAGGTGCTGGTGGAGCAGACCGGGCCGCACGCGGCGAAGATCTTCAGCCTGATCAGCGACGCCGAAGGGGTGATGCTCACCAGCGAGGTCGGGCAGATCAGCGAGCAACTGGCGCGCGCCACCGTCTACCTGCTGATGGACGAGCTGGTGCATTACCCGCCGGCCGAGCAGCCGAGCCGGCTGGCCGAGCTGAAGCAGGCCAAGCAGTTCGGTTTCGACCTCAGCCTGCGCCCGCTGGACAGTGCCGATCTGGACGCCGACCAGCGCCGCCGGATCGACGAGGGCGACACGGTGATGGCGCTGGGCAAGGGCGGCGATTCGATCCGCGTGTTCGCCGGCATGGTCAACACACCCTGGTTGCTGGAAATCGGCCCGCTGTACCAGATGAATCCCTATCCGCCGCAGCTGCTGATGCTGATCGGGCTGCTCGGTCTGAGCCTGATCGGGCTCGCCGTGTACCTGCTGGTGCGCCAGTTGGAGCAGCGCCTGCGCGGCCTGGAGGCGGCCGCCACGCGTATCGCCGGCGGCAACCTGGAGGCGCGCGTGCCGGCCGGCGGCGCCGATTCGGTGGGGCGCCTGGCCGCGGCGTTCAACGGCATGGCGGAACATCTGCAGCGGCTGCTGTCGGTGCAGCGCGAGATGGTCCGGGCGGTGTCCCACGAGCTGCGCACGCCGGTGGCGCGGCTGCGCTTCGGCCTGGAGATGATCGGCGACGCGGAAACCGAACAGGCGCGGCGCAAGTACATGGATGGCATGGACGGCGATATCCAGGACCTCGACCGCCTGGTGGACGAGATGCTCACCTACGCGCGCCTGGAGCAGGGTTCGCCGGCGCTGAATTTCCAGCTGCTGGACATCGATGCGTTGCTCGACCAGGTGATCGGCGAGCTGGCTCCGCTGCGCCCCGGGGTGCGGCTGGAGCGCGACGCGCCCAGCGCGGTGGGCGTGCGGGTGGAGGCCGAGGCGCGCTATCTGCACCGCGCCTTGCAGAACCTGGTGACCAACGCCCTGCGCCACGCCGAGTCTCGGGTGCGGGTGAGTTTCAGGGCGGGGCCGCGGCGTTGCCGTATAGATGTGGAGGACGACGGCCCCGGTGTTCCCGAGGACGCCTGGGAGCGCATCTTCACGCCCTTCCTGCGCCTCGACGACAGCCGTACCCGCGCGTCGGGCGGGCATGGCCTGGGGCTTTCGATCGTTCGCAGGATCATCTACTGGCACGCCGGCCGCGCCCAGATCGGTCGCAGCGAAAGCCTTGGCGGCGCCTGTTTCAGCCTGGTCTGGCCGTTGCGCCAGGAGCAGGAGGAGCGCACGCCGTAGCGCGCAAGGTCAGGCTTCGACGGCCACCAGGCTGAGCAGGCGCCCGTCGACCAGGGTGAACTGGCCGTCCAGTTCGACGCCAACGTGCCATTCCGGCGAGAGCGTCTTGAGCAAGCGCAGGCGCGCATGGCCCTGCTCGTCCCAGCGCAGCACTTCGGCATCCTGGAAATAGAAGTTCTTGTGCACCAGCGGATAGAGCGCCTTGTACAGGCATTCCTTGAGCGAGAAGGTCAGCGTTACCGCGAGGGAGCAGTCGCCGGGGGCCAGGCGCTGCTGCTCGGCCTCGGTGAGGATTTCGCTGCACAGGCGCTGCGCGCGCACGTCGGTGAGCGGCACTTCGGCGTCCAGGCCAAGGCCTCGCCAGCGCTGGCTTTCACCGACGATAGCGGCGGCCCAGCCCTTGCTGTGGGTGATCGAACCGCAGGTGCCGGCTGGCCACTGCGGCGCGCCGTCCTCGGCCACCCTCGGCGTTTCCGCGCTGCCGCGCATATGTGCCAGCGCTTCGCGCGCGCACAGGCGCCCGGCGAGGAACTCGGCCTTGCGCTTGGCGATGGCGCCGAGGATGTTCGAGGGCGGGACGATGCCGCAGCGGGCGAAGTCGGCGAGTTCGAGCCGCTCGGCATCGAACGCGGCCTTCACCAGCGAAAGGCCGGGCAGCACGGTGGGAAACGGCCAGTCGGCGGTCAGTGTCGGGCAGCAGGCGGGAAGCCGGGGGGAGTAGGAAGTCATGCGGCTATTCTGCCGCAGCCTGGTTGCCGGCGGCGACCTGTTTGCGAAAACCGCGCCCGCGGCGGGCGCGGGCCGGTGGTGGCGCGGCGGCTAATCGAACACCCCCTTGAGGAAGGATTTCATGTCGGCCCAGGAATTCTCGTCGGCTTCCTTCTGATAGCCGATGTCCGGCCCGCCGTGCTCGCCATGGCTCAGGCGGTCCGCATCGGGGTTGGTGAAACCGTGCTTGGCGCCGGGCAGGCTGACGAAATCGTAATCGGCGTCGGCGTCGTCCATCTCTTCCTTGAACGCGGCGACCTGCTCGGGCGTGACCATGCTGTCGGCCTCGCCGTGCTCGACCAGGATGCGCGCCTTGATGCTGCCCTTGGTCGCCGGGACGGCCGGCACCAGGGCGCCGTGGAAGCTCACCACGCCGAGCAGCGGGACGCCCTGGCGGGCCATGTCCAGCACCACCTTGCCGCCGAAGCAGTAGCCGATCGCGGCGATCTGTTTGGCATCCGTCTGCGGCTGCGCCTTGATCAGGTCGAGGCCGGCGAGGAAGCGCGCCTTGCTCGCCGCGGCATCCGCGGTGGCCGCCTGCATGAAGGCGAGGGCGTCCTTGGGATGCTCGGTGTTCTTGCCGCCGCCATACATGTCGATGGCCAGGGCGGCGTAGCCGAGGCCGGCGAGATCGCGTGCGCGGCGCTTGGCGTAGTCGTTCAGCCCCCACCATTCGTGAACCACCATCACGCCGGGGCGCGGGCCTTCGATGGCATCGTCATAGGCGAAGTAGCCGATGAGCTTGGTGCCGTCGGCGCTTTCGTAGGGGATTTCCTGGGTCTTGATGGCGGCGAACGAGAGGCCGCTGAAGAGCATCAGCAGGCCGAGCAGGCAAGTGCGCATGGCAGGTTCCTTGGTTGTCGAGCGCCCAAGCCTAGGTCGAAATGCCGCGCCTGTGAAGCGAGGCGCCTGGCGACGGCTCAGCTTTCCTGCGCGCGGTAGGCGCCCGGGGTAAGGCCGGTCCACTTCTTGAACGCGCGATGGAACGCCGACGGCTCGGAAAAGCCCAGGCGCTCGGCGATGCGCTGGATCGGCAGATCGCTGCCCAACTGGTAGATCGCCAGGTCGCGGCGCAAGTGGTCCTTGAGTTCCTGGAAGCTGGTGCCTTCCTCGTGCAGGTGGCGGCGCAGCGTCTGCGGGCTCATGTGCAACTGGCGGGCGATGCTGTCGAGGTCCGGCCAGTGTTCGCACTCGCGGCCGAGCAGGCGGCGGATGCGGCTGGTCAGGCTGTCGCCGCCATCCGGCCTGGCCAGCAGGTCGGCCGGCGAATGCAGGAGAAAGCGCTTGAGCGTGCGCTCGTCCTGCAGCAGCGGCATGGCCAGGTAGCGGGCGTTGAACAGCAGACTGTTGGCGGCCGCCTCGAAACGATGCGGGCAGGGGAACAGCAGGTCGTACTCGGCGTGGTGCGCGGGCCCCGGATAGCTGAAGGTCACTTCATCGAGGCGGATGCGCTGGCCGATCAGCCAACTGCCCAGGCGATGCCAGATCACCAGCAGGCTTTCCAGCAGGAAGTGCTCGGCGTCCCAGTCGCCGATGGCGTCCACCGACAGGCGAACCTGCTCGCCCTCGCGCTGCAGACGGATGCCCGGCGCGCCGGGGAACAGGCCATAGAAGAGGGCGCCGCGCTGCAGGGCCTTTTCCAGGTTGCGGCAATGGATGATGGCGTGGCCCATCATGGCGAAGGTGCCGCGCTTGCTCGGCTGGTTGCCGAGGCCGAGGTATTCGTCGTCGAGCACTTCCCAGAGCAACTGCACCAGGCGGGCGAACTGCTCCGGCGCGATGCGCGCACGCGGCTGTTTGAGCAGCGCCGGCGGGATGCCGGCGCCGAGCAGCAGGGCGTCGGGCGCCAGGCCGCGGCGTTCCACCCCACGCAGCGCTGCGCGGACGAAATGATTGGAAATCGTGCGTTCGCGCAAGGCGCTTCCCTCGTTCCGGTGCGCGCCGATGGTAGAGCGCGACCGGATGCCTCACAAGCGTGGCGGCCTGGCGAGGGCGAGTGGCGAAAAGCCGCCATCCGGGCGGGTTGTCGCCAGGCAAAGGGCGGGTTTCCGCCATCTCCAAACGCGCAGGCGGCAGTTATTGTTTATTAAGTCGTTGAATTTAAAGGGGAAAAGGCTTGATGAGGAATTGGCACAGCGCTTGCGATAAGGCTGACACCCGGCGCGCCCGGGGCCAACAATCATAAAACCTCAGTCAGAGGTGTGCGCTGCTCCAGGCAGTGCGACGCCCGGGAACCTTCCATGACTCGTCAGCCCTTCTACAAAAGTCTCTATGTCCAGGTCCTGGTGGCAATCGCCATCGGCATTCTGCTCGGCCACTTCTATCCGCAGACCGGCGCGGCGATGAAGCCGCTGGGCGACGGATTCGTGAAACTGATCAAAATGGTCATCGCCCCCATCATCTTCTGCACCGTGGTCACCGGCATCGCCGGCATGCAGAGCATGAAAGCGGTCGGCAAGACCGGCGGCATGGCGCTGCTGTACTTCGAGATCGTTTCCACCATCGCCCTGATCATCGGCCTGGTCGTGGTCAACGTCGCCCAGCCCGGCGTCGGCATGCACGTCGATCCGGCCTCGCTGGACACCTCGGGTATCGCGGCCTACGCCGCTGCCGGCGAGAAGCAGAGCACCATCGACTTCCTGATGAACGTGATTCCGGGGACCGTGGTCGGCGCCTTCGCCAACGGCGACATCCTCCAGGTGCTGTTCTTCTCCGTACTCTTCGGCTACGCCCTGCATCGCCTGGGCGAGCGCGGCCGTCCGGTGTTCGACTTCATCGAGCGCATCTCGCACATCTTCTTCAACATCATCAACGTGATCATGAAGGTCGCGCCCATCGGTGCCTTCGGCGCCATGGCCTTCACCATCGGCAAGTACGGCGTCGGTTCGCTGGTGCAGCTGGGTCAGCTGATGGCCTGCTTCTACATCACCTGCCTGCTCTTCGTGCTGGTGGTGCTGGGCGCCATTGCCCGCGCCCATGGTTTCAGCATCATCAAGTTCATCAAGTACATCCGTGAAGAGCTGATGATCGTGCTGGGTACCTCCTCCTCGGAATCGGCGCTGCCGCGCATGATCGCCAAGATGGAAAAACTCGGCGCCAACAAGTCCGTGGTCGGCCTGGTGATCCCCACCGGTTACTCGTTCAACCTCGACGGCACCTCCATCTACCTGACCATGGCCGCGGTGTTCATCGCCCAGGCCACCGACACGCCGATGGATATCAGCCACCAGATCACTCTGCTGATCGTGCTGCTGATCGCCTCCAAGGGCGCCGCCGGCGTCACCGGTAGCGGCTTCATCGTGCTCGCCGCCACCCTGTCCGCCGTCGGTCATCTGCCGGTTGCAGGCCTGGCGCTGATCCTCGGTATCGACCGCTTCATGTCCGAAGCCCGCGCGCTCACCAACCTGGTCGGCAACGGCGTGGCGACCATCGTCGTCGCCAAGTGGTGCAAGCAGCTGGACGAGAAAGCCCTGGACGACGAGCTGCACGGTCGCGGCACCCCGGACGAGCTGCTGGGCGAAACGCCCGACCAGAGCAAGGCACTGCAGGTCTGAGTCGCGTATCTTTCGAGCGCTGCTCAATGAAAAGCCCGCCGCCTGGCGGGCTTTTTTTCGCCTGGCGGATTGCGTCAATCGGCTCGAGCGCTGGCGTCATTGAGCGCATCGCCCGCCACCCTTACGCTGCAGGCAGACCAACAAGAAAATGGAGCCAGGATGAAAGGACCGCTGTCGTCACTGAAGATCCTCGATTTCTCCACCCTTCTGCCGGGGCCGTTCGCCTCGTTGCTGCTGGCCGACATGGGCGCCGAGGTGCTGCGCGTGGAATCGCCCGGGCGGCTGGACCTGGTTCGCGCGTTGCCGCCGCACGACGGCGACACTTCGGCCAGCCACGCCTACCTCAACCGCAACAAGCGCAGCATCGGCCTCGACCTCAAGCGGCCGGAGGCGGTGGAACTGGTCAAGCGCCTGGTGCTGGACTACGACATCGTCCTCGAGCAGTTCCGTCCCGGGGTGATGGATCGCCTGGGCGTCGGCTACGCCGCGCTGAAGGCGGTAAATCCGGCGCTGATCTATGTCTCGATCACCGGCTACGGGCAGACCGGGCCGTACCGCGAGCGCGCCGGGCACGACATCAACTACCTGGCGCTGTCCGGCCTCGCCAGCTACACCGGGCGCGCCGACAGCGGCCCGCTGCCGCTGGGCATGCAGGTCGCCGACCTCGCCGGCGGCTCGCTGCATGGCGCGCTCGGGCTGCTCGCCGCGGTGATCCAGCGCCAGCACAGCGGGGAAGGGCAGCAGGTCGACATCAGCATGACCGACTGCGCATTCGCCCTGAATGGCATGGCCGGCGCCGGCTATCTCGCCTGCGGCGTCGAGCCCGGGCTGGAAAGCCAGGCGCTGAACGGCGGCAGTTTCTATGACCACTACCGCACCCGCGATGGCCGCTGGTTTTCCGTCGGCAGCCTCGAGCCGGCATTCATGCAGGCCTTCTGCGCAGCGCTCGGCCGGCCGGAGCTGGCGCCGCGCGGCCTGTCGCCGGACCCCGACGTGCAGCGGGCGCTGAAGCGCGAGATTGCCATCGAGATCGAGCGCCGCGACTTCGCCGAGTGCAGCGCGCTGTTCGCCGCCGTCGATGCCTGCGTCGAGCCGGTGCTGCCGCTCTCCGAGGCCGTCGAGCATCCGCAGATCAAGGCGCGCGAGCTGGTGGTCGAGGTGCCGCGCGAAGGCGCGCCGGCGCAGCGGCAGATCGGCTGCCCGATCAGGTTTTCCGCCGGTCTGCCCGAGCCACGCCATATCGGTGCGGCGCTCGGAGCGCATACCGACGAGGTGTTGCGCGAGCTGGGCTACGCGGCGGAGCACATCGAGGTGCTGCGCAGCAGCGGGGCGCTGGGCTGACGGATTCTTGGCGGTGGGGGGGGGAGGCGTCGGGGGGGCTTTAGCCCACGCGATGCGCCGATGCCTGAGGGCGGCGGTGGGCTGAAGCCCACCCTACGGCTCTGTAGCGGTTCCAGACATTCTTGCGGATGAACGCGAAAACGTAGGGTGGGTTAGCGGCACCGGCGGAGCCGAGGGCTTACCTCGAATCATCGCCCGCATAACCCACCAGGCGGAGTCGAGTACCCAAGCCTTGCGCCTGGCGATCAGCGCTTTTCGGCGTCTTCCGGCATGCGCCGGAACCAGGTCGAGAGCAGTGCGCCGGACATGTTGTGCCAGACGCTGAACAGCGCGCTGGGTACCGCCGCCAGGGGCGAGAAATGCGCGCTGGCCAGGGCCGCGCCGAGGCCGGAGTTCTGCATGCCGACTTCCAGCGCCAGCGACTTGCGCTGCGCCAATGGCAGGCCGAACAGGCGCGCGGTGAAGTAGCCGAGGAGGAAGCCGAAGCCGTTGTGGAGGATCACCACGGCCATGATCAGCAGGCCGGATTCGGCGATCTTCGCCTGGCTGGCGGCGACCACGGCGGCGACGATGATCACGATGCTGACCACCGAAATCAGCGGCAGCACCTCCTCGACCCGCTGCACGCGCGGGCCGAGCAGGCGCTGGGCGATCACCCCGACGGCGATCGGCAGCAGCACGACCTGCAGGATCGACCAGAACAGCGCGGCGAAGGACACCGGCAGCCAGGCCGAGGCCAGCAGCCAGATCAGCGCCGGCGTCAGCAGCGGGGCGAGCAGGGTGGTGACGGCGGCGATCGCCACCGACAGCGCCAGGTCGCCGCGCGACAGCCAGGTCATCACGTTGGACGCCGTACCGCTCGGGCAGCAGCCGACCAGGATCACCCCGACGGCGATTTCCGCCGGCAGCTGCAGCAGCGCGCAGAGCAGCCAGGCCATGCCCGGCATGATCACGAAATGCGCCACCACGCCGAGCAGCACGCGCCACGGGTGGCGCACGACCTCGGCGAAGTCCGCGGCCTTTAGCGTCAGGCCCATGCCGAACATCACCAGCCCGAGCAGCGGCACGATGGCCACCGCGAGCGGCTTGAAGGCATCCGGGAAGAAGAACGCCAGCAGGGCGAACGCCAGCACCCAGAGGGCGAAGCTGTTGCCGACGAAGCGGCTGAGGGCGGCAAGGGCGCGCATGCGGAAGAAACCTCGGGACGTTCTTGTTATAGCGAGCCGCTACCGGGCGCTGGGCGCCCGGCGTGCCGTGGATCAGACCGCCTGGGGCAGTTCTTCGCCGCCGAGGGCTTCGAACAGCTGCGGCAGGAAATCCACCAGGGTCAGCATCATCAGGGTGAAGCTGGCGTCGAGCTGGCCGAGGGCTTCGTCGCCACCGTCCTGTTCGGCCTGATCCTGCAGCAAGGCTTCGAAGCGCAGGCGTTTGATCACCATCTTGTCGTCGAGGACGAACGACAGCTTGTCCTGCCAGGCCAGGGACAGCTGGGTCACCAGCTTGCCGGAGGACAGGTGCAGCTGGATTTCGTCGCTGGTCAGGTCCTGGCGCTTGCAGCGCACCACGCCGCCGTCTTCCTCGGTGTCGCGCAGCTCGCACTCGTCGAGCACATAGAAGTCGGTGGCGGCTTCCTGGGTCTTGACCCATTCGGTCATGGTGGCGGTCGGTGCAACCTTCACGCTCAGCGGGCGCAGCGGCAGCGAGCCGAGCACTTCGCGCAGCGTGGAGAGCAGGTCTTCGGCGCGTTTCGGGCTGGCGGCGTCCACCAGGATCAGGCCCTGCTTGGGCGCGATGGCGGCGAAGGTGGCGGATTTGCGGATGAAGGCGCGCGGCAGGAAGGCCTGGACGATCTCGTCCTTGATCTGGTCGCGTTCCTTTTTGTAGACCTTGCGCATCTGCTCGGCTTCGATCTCGTCGACCTTGTCCTTCAGCGCGTCCTTGACCACCGAGCCCGGCAGGATGCGCTCTTCCTTGCGTGCGGCGACCAGCAGGAAGTCCTGGCTGACGTGGACCAGCGGCGCGTCATCGCCCTTGCCGAACGGCGGGATGAAACCGTAGGTGGCGATTTCCTGGCTGGCGCAGGGGCGTGCGAGTTTTTCCGCGAGGGCGGTTTCCAGGGTTTCGGCGTCGAGGGGAATGTCCTGGGTGAGGCGATAGACGAGCAGGTTGCGGAACCACATGGCAGGGAGTCTCTCCAGACGCAAAACGCCCATTATTCCGTTCCGCGCGGTTCAGGCCAAGCACAAAGGTGTTTGTCCGCCTGCCGGTTCCGGGGAAATCCCCGGTGGCAGCCGGCGCGCCGAACGCCGGGTGAAGAGCTCCAGGGAGGAAACTCGCCCGTCGCCGGCCGTTTTGCTAAGCCATTGGAAAAGAAGCAAAAAAAAATTACTGAAAGGACTTGCCAAGGTAGGGATGCCTCTCTAGAATGCGCCCCACTTCGAGAGCAAGGGTGATTAGCTCAGCTGGGAGAGCATCTGCCTTACAAGCAGAGGGTCGGCGGTTCGATCCCGTCATCACCCACCACTCGAGGTAATGCGCAGCGGTAGTTCAGTCGGTTAGAATACCGGCCTGTCACGCCGGGGGTCGCGGGTTCGAGTCCCGTCCGCTGCGCCATATTCGCTTCAAGGCCCACTGAACACCTTGAAGCTACGAGAAAGCGGCCATTGGCCGCTTTTTTCGTTTCTGCCTTGCGCAAACTCCTTTCTTCTCGCGCCGGCCTCGTGAGCCCGGCGCTTCGTTACCTGCGCTCTTTCCCGTGTTCGCGTTCGCGGCTGGCCTGCCAGCGCATGCGCTGTTGCAGGTATGGATCATCGGCGAACGGCAGCTGCGTCGCCTCGTCGATGTCTTCGGCGCTGCGGCCGCGCAGGCTGAGCTGCACCGCCAGGTAGAACAGCGTCAGTACCGCCAGGCTCCACAGCCATTCCGTCATGGTTGATCCTCAGGCCGAATGGGCGAAGGCGTCGACCCGCTCGGGCGATGCGCCGCGCACGGTACGCCAGACGTTATAGGCCATCAGCAGCATGCCACTGAGGAAGAACAGCCCGCCGGCCATGCGCACGATGAAGCCCGGATGGCTGGCCTGCAGCGCCTCGACGAAGGAGTAGGTGAGGGTGCCGTCCTCGTTCACCGCGCGCCACATCAGGCCCTGGGTGATGCCGTTGACCCACATCGAAGCGATGTAGAGCACCGTGCCGATGGTGGCCAGCCAGAAGTGCAGGTTGATCAGCGCCGTGCTGTGCATGCCGTCGCGGCCGTAGACCCGCGGGATCAGGTGATACAGCGAGCCGAAGGTGATCATCGCCACCCAGCCGAGCGCGCCGGCATGCACGTGACCGATGGTCCAGTCGGTGTAGTGGGAGAGGGCGTTGACGGTCTTGATCGCCATCATCGGACCCTCGAAGGTGGACATCCCGTAGAACGCCAGCGAGACCACGAGGAAGCGCAGGATCGGGTCGGTGCGCAACTTATGCCAGGAGCCGGAGAGCGTCATCATCCCGTTGATCATGCCGCCCCAACTCGGCGCCAGTAGAATGATCGACATCGCCATGCCCAGGCTCTGTGCCCAGTCCGGCAACGCGGTGTAGTGAAGGTGGTGCGGGCCGGCCCAGATGTACAGGCTGATCAGCGCCCAGAAATGCACGATGGACAGCCGGTACGAGTACACCGGGCGGCCGGTCTGCTTGGGGACGAAGTAGTACATCATCCCGAGGAAACCGGTGGTGAGGAAGAACCCCACCGCGTTGTGCCCGTACCACCACTGCACCATCGCGTCGGTGGCGCCGGCGTAGAGCGAGTAGGACTTGAACGCGCTCACCGGAATCGCCGCGTGGTTGACGATGTGCAGCATCGCGATGACCAGGATGAAGGCGCCGAAGAACCAGTTGCCGACGTACAGGTGCGGCGTGGTGCGGCGCACCAGGGTGGTGAAGAAGACCACCGCGTAGGCGACCCAGACGATGGCCATCCACACCGCGCCGGTGAACTCGATTTCCGCGTATTCCTTGGTGGTGGTCAGGCCCTGCGGCAGCGTGACCAGCAGGATCACGATCACCGCCTGCCAGCCCCAGAAGGTGAAGCTCGCCAGGCCGTCGGAAAACAGCCGGACCTGGCAGGTGCGCTGTACTGCGTAGTAGCTCGCAGCGAACTGCGCGCTGCCGGCGAAGCCGAAGATCACCAGGCTGGTGTGCAGCGGGCGCAGGCGGCCGAAGCTCAGCCATGGCGTGTCGAAGTTCAGCTCCGGCCAGACCAGCTGCGAGGCGATGAAAACGCCCAGCGCCATGCCGAGCACGCCCCAGACGACGGTCGCCACCGCGAACTGGCGGACGACCTTGTAGTTGTAGGCCTGTGGGGAGGATGTGGCGGCATGCATGGCGGGACCTTTCTGCGAGCTGGCCTCTCGGGGCCGATGGGGCGCCAATGTAGAAAGATCGCGGCTGACTAAACAGACTCAGATAAATCATCGAAATACGGATCAGATGATTGGGCGACAGTCGCGGCCGGGATGGATCGTCAAGTCGAGTCTGCTTATCAGAGTGGCACTGTAATTTTTCATCTGATCCGCTTTTTTCAGGTTTATCTGCCGCTGTTTTATCGTTCGCCGGCGCAGGCATAGTCACGTTCCCACCGCCCGAGGCCGCGCAGCCGTTCTGCCGGCGTCGCGTGTGGTGCACGTAGCGAGGATGCTCAGGATGTACCTGTACGACGACTATGACCGGGCGCTGGTCCACGAACGCGTGGCGCAGTTTCGCGACCAGGTGGCGCGCCGCCTCGAGGGTGAGCTGAGCGAGGAGGAGTTCCTTCCGCTGCGCCTGCAGAACGGCCTGTACCTGCAGAAGCATGCCTACATGCTGCGCGTGGCGATTCCCTACGGCACGCTGTCGGCCACGCAGTTGCGCACGCTGGCGCTGATCGCCCGGCGTTACGACCGTGGCTACGGGCACTTCACCACGCGGCAGAACATCCAGTTCAACTGGATCGAGCTGGCGCAGACCCCGGACATCCTGCAGCACCTCGCCGAAGTCGACATGCACGCCATCCAGACCTCCGGCAACTGCGTGCGCAACATCACCACCGAGGCTTTCGCCGGCGTCGCCGCCGACGAGATCATCGACCCGCGCCCGCTGGCGGAAATCCTTCGCCAGTGGTCGACGGTGAACCCCGAATTCCTCTTCCTGCCGCGCAAGTTCAAGATCGCCCTGTGCTCGTCGCTGGAGGATCGCGCGGCGATCCGCATGCACGACATCGGCTTCTACGTCTATCGCGGTGCAGACGGCGAAATGCTCCTGCGGGTGATGGTCGGCGGCGGCCTCGGGCGCACCCCGATCCTCAGCCAGCCGATTCGCGAGGCGCTGCCCTGGCGCCACCTGCTGTCCTATGTCGAAGCCGTGCTGCGGGTCTACAACCGCCACGGCCGGCGCGACAACAAGTACAAGGCACGGATCAAGATCCTGGTCAAAGCGCTGGGCATCGAGGCGTTCGCCGAGGAAGTCGAGCGCGAGTGGCAGCAGATCAAGGACGGCCCGGCCGAGCTGACCGACGCCGAATACCAGCGCGTCGCGCGCTCGTTCCGCACGCCGGAGTACCAGCCGCTGGGCAGCGTCGATCTGGCCTTCGGCACGCAACTGGCGAGCGATCCGGCGTTCGCCCGCTGGGTCGAGCACAACGTCCGCCCGCACAAGGTGCCGGGTTACGCGTCCGTGGTGCTGTCGACCAAGCCCGGCGCGGCGGCGCCACCGGGGGATGTCCATGCGGCGCAGATGGAGGCCGTGGCGGACTGGTCGGAGCGCTTCGGCTTCGCGGAAATCCGCATCGCCCACGAGCAGAACCTGGTGTTGCCCGACGTGCGCAAGCGCGACCTGCACGCCCTCTGGCTGCTGGCGCGCGAAGCGGGCCTGGCGACGCCCAACGTCGGCCTGCTCAGCGACGTGATCGCCTGTCCGGGCGGCGACTACTGCTCGCTGGCCAACGCCAAGTCGATCCCCGTGGCGCAGGCGATCCAGAAGCGTTTCGAGGACCTCGACTACCTGCACGACATCGGCGAGATCAGCCTGAACATCTCCGGCTGCATGAACGCCTGCGGCCACCACCACATCGGCAACATCGGCATCCTCGGCGTCGACAAGAACGGCAGCGAGTGGTACCAGGTCACCCTCGGCGGCGCCCAGGGTCGTGACGCCGCGCTGGGCAAGGTGATCGGCCCGTCGTTTGACGCGGCGGACATTCCCGAGGTGATCGAGAAGGTGGTCGGCACCTACCTCGCCTACCGCGAGAGCGAAGAGCGCTTCGTCGATACCCTGGAGCGCATCGGTCTGGAGCCGTTCAAGGAATGCGTCTACCGGCAACGGGCGGTGCCGGCATGAACAACCTGATCCGGCTGGTCGAGGGCCAGCCCCGCGTGAGCGACGACGATCCCTGGCAACTGCTGCGCGAAATCCCGGCGACGTGGCCTTCCGGGCGGCTGATCCTGCCGCTGGCCGGCTGGCGCGCGGCGCAGGACGAGGTGGTGCTGCGGGGCGAGCGCTTCAGCCTGCAGGGCCTGTGGCTGGCGCCCGACGACGAGGTCGAGGTGCTGCAGCCCTGGCTGGCGGTGCTGCCGCTGATCGCCATAGACTTCCCCAGCTTCCGCGACGGACGCGGCTACAGTCAGGCGTACCTGTTGCGCACGCGCCTGGGTTGGAGCGGCGAGTTGCGCGCGATCGGCGATGTGCTGCGCGACCAGCTCGCGCACATGCGCCAGTGCGGTTTCGACGCCTTCGCCGTGCGCGAGGACAAGTCGGCGCAGGATGCACTCAAGGGACTGGCCGGGATGAGCGTGCTCTACGGCCGCTCCGCCATCGAACCCCGGCCGCTGTTCCGCCGCCGTGATTGAGGATTGCCCATGCTGCTAAGAGGCCTGACCTGGCTGGTGCTGCTGCAACTGCTCGGCAGTGCGTTGAACGCCCTGCTGTTACCTGCGCTGCCGGGGCCGATCATCGGGATGTTGCTGCTGTTCGCCCTGCTGTTGCTGCGCGGCGAGGTGGGCGAGCCGCTGAACCAGGCGGCCAGCGGGCTGCTGCTGTACCTGCCGTTGCTGCTGGTGCCGGCCGCGGCGGGAATCGTCGACAGCGGCCGCGTGCTGCTCGGCAACCTGCTGGCGATCTCGGCGGCGCTGGTGATCTCGCTGCTGATCACGGTGCCGTTCTGCGGCTGGCTGATGCAGCGCCTGACGCGGCGCCTGGAGCAGCGCGAGGAATCGCGATGAGCGCCGTCGACTGGCACGCCGCCAGCCGCGCGGTGATCGGCCATCCGCTGTTCTCCCTGGCGCTGACCCTGATCGCCTTCCAGCTGGCCCACGCGCTGTACCGGCGCAGCGGCTGGCTGGTGCTGCAGCCGGTGATGGTCTCGGTGATCCTGGTGGTCGGGGCGTTGCTGGTCTGCGGTATCGACTACGCCGACTACCGCGCCGGCGCCGCGCCGCTGGCGATCCTGGTCGGTCCGGCGACGGTCGCCCTGGCGGTGCCGCTGTATCGCAACCTGCGGCGCATCCGCCTGTTGTTCTGGCCGATTCTGATCACCGTGCTGGTTGGCGGCAGCCTGACGGTGGCGCTGACGCTGCTGATCGCCTGGCTGCTGGGCGCCGATCTGTCGGTGATGATGAGCCTGGCGCCGCGTTCGGCGACCATGCCGATCGCCATGCTGGTGGCCGAGCAACTGGGCGGCAACGCCTCGCTGGCGGCGGTGCTGGTGATGCTCACCGGCGTCGTCGGCACCGCGCTGGGGCCGACGCTGCTGCGCTGGGCGGGCGTCGACCATCCGGCGGCGCGCGGCCTGAGCTACGGCATAAACGCCCATGCCATCGGCACCGCCCGTGCGCTGGAGGAGGGCGAGGAGTGCGGCGCCTTCGCCGCGCTGGCGATGAGCCTGGTGGGCATCCTCATCGCGCTGCTGCTGCCGCTGCTGCGTTTCTACTGAGTGGTGCCTCCTGACGGCGCATCGCTCGGGTCGCTGCGCCATACTGGTGCAGGCTGGCGGCACTGGCACAGCCTGGCCGATGGCCGACGCCAGAAATCACGCCGGGTGTGACAACCTGGCACGGATCTTTCTACAGTGATTGCAAAGCAGGGCCTCCGGCCTGTCAGCCTTTAACCCACAAGCGCCTCGATGCGCACAGGTAACGAAGCCTGAACGACTGTCCTCCGACGGTCGTTCAGGTTTTTTTTTGCGGAGCGAATAATGCGCGGCACAGTGACCTTCGGCGCCCTGTTGTCCACCAGCGGCACCTACCGGCACATGGGGCGGAACGCCCTGGCGGGAATCGAACACGCGGTCGCCGAGATCAACCGGAGCCAGGCGTTCGATTTCGACCTGCGCCTGCGCCATCTCAACCCCGAGGGACGCCTGGAGCGCTACGCCGAGGCGCTCGGCGAACTGCATCGCGAAGGCCTCCGCCATGTGTTCGGGCCGATCACCTCGGCCAGCCGCAAGGAGCTGATTCCCGACCTCGAACAGCGTGGCACGCTGCTCTGGTACCCATGCCCCTACGAAGGCTTCGAGAGCAGCGAGAACGTCCTCTACCTCGGCGGTTGCCCGAACCAGACGCTGATCCCGCTGCTGCGCCACGCGTTGCAGGCGTTCGGCAGGCAGGCCTACCTGATCGGCTCGAACTACGTGTGGGGCTGGGAGAGCAACCGCATCGCCCGCGAAGTGCTCGGCGTGGCGCAGGGCGAGGTGCTGGGCGAGAAGTACTTCCACCTGGGCGAAACCCACTTCGCCGAGGTGGTCGAGGCGCTGCTGCAGGCGCCGCCGGCGTTCATCCTCAACAACCTGGTCGGCGACTCGTCGCACGCCTTCCTCCGCCAGCTGGACGCCGCCTGCCTGGCCCGCGGCCTGAACCTGCCGGTGCTGAGCTGCAACCTCACCGAGGGCGAGCTGGTCGGGGTCGGCGAGATGCGCGCGCTGCGGCTGCTCTCCTGCGGACCGTTCTTCGAGGAGGTCGACCCGGCCTTCAGCCAGCGCCAGCGCCGTTTGCACGGGCTGCACCCGTATTCGCACTACTACGCCTGCGCCTACGCCGCCGTGCACCTCTTCGCCGAGGCCTGCCAGCGCAGCGGCGACGACACCCCGGAGGCGGTCTGCCAGGCGCTCTACGCGGCGCCGGTGGCGACCATTCTCGGCGAGCTGCGGATCGCCGCGCAGAACAACCATGCCTGCCTGCCCAGCTACATCGCCGAACTCAAGGGCAAACGTTTCTCCGTCCTGGAGGCCGAAACCCTGATGCAGGAGGCCGATCCGTACCTCACCGCGACCGATCTCGAACCGTTTCGCGCAGCGCCCGGCACGGCGCTGCGCCCGCACCTGAGGATCATCCGATGAGCCTGAGCAAACGCCCGTCATTCGGCAGCGCGAGCCTGCTGCTGGTGGATTGCGACGAACGCAGCCTGGCCGCGCTGCAGAAGAGCCTGCAGCGTCTGGGCATCGCCTCGCAGGCACTGCAGGCCGACGCGCCGCAGGCGCTGGAGCAGGTCCTCGCGCTGGTGGTCGAGCTGGACCACTTCGCCAGCCCGCGCATCGTCGAGCAGGCCAACGCCGCCGGCCTGCCGATCATCGCCCTGACCCAGCACGAGACGCTGTCGCAGATCCAGCGCGCGCTGGAGCTGGGCGCCACGGCGATGCTCAACAAGCCGATCACCCAGGGCTCGGTGTACACCACGCTGATGATGGCCATCGGGCTGCGCCAGCGCCTTGCCGCCGAACAGCAGCGCAGCCGTTCGCTGGCCGAGAAAGTGGCCAGCCGGCGCCTGGTGGCGCAGGCCCTGGCGCGGCTGATGGTCGAGGGGGAGCTGGACGAGAACCGCGCCTACGAGCACCTCCGCAAGCTGTCCATGGAGCTCAATCGCAGCCTCGAGGACATCTGCGCCGAGCTGGTCGGCGCCGCCATTGCTAACCGCCACGAGGGGCGTTCATGAGTACGCTGAAAACCCTGCTGCGACGGCCGTCGGTGGCGATCTCGCTGCTGTTTATCGTCGCCGTGGTGCTGCTGGCGATCTTCGCCCCCTGGGCTGCGCCCTTCGACCCGTCCGAACAGTTCATCGAGGGTCTGTCGCTGGAAGGCGCGCCGCTGCCGCCGGACGCCACCTACCGCATGGGCACCGACCTGCTCGGGCGCGACCTGCTTTCGCGGCTGCTCTACGGCGCGCGCACCTCGCTGTTCATCGGCCTGCTGGCGAACGGCATCGCCGTGCTGATCGGCACCCTGGTCGGGCTGACCGCCGGTTTCGTCCGCGGCTGGCTGGGCAGCGTGCTGATGCGCTTCACCGACCTGATGATGGCCTTCCCGGCGCTGCTGCTGGCGATCGCCCTGGCGGCGATCTTCCAACCCAGCGTATGGATCGTCGCGCTGGTGATCGCCATGGTGAACTGGGTGCAGATCGCCCGGGTGATCTATTCCGAGACCGTGGCGCTGGCCGCGCGGGACTTCGTCGAGGTCGAGCGCACCCTGGGCGCCAGCCGCCTGCGCATCCTCTTCTCGCACCTGCTGCCTCATCTGCTGCCGACCATCCTGGTCTGGGCCACGCTGGGGATTTCCACCACCGTGCTGCTGGAAGCCACGCTGTCGTTCCTCGGCGTCGGCGTGCAACCGCCCACGCCGAGCTGGGGCAACATCATCTTCGAGAGCCAGACCTACTTCACCTCGGCGCCCTGGCTGGTGCTGTTCCCCGGCGCGGCCATCGTCGCGTTGTCGCTGGCGTTCAACCTGGTCGGCGATGCGCTGCGCGATGCCCTCGACCCGACCCTCAAGGGGAGAAGCTGATGTTCGCCTTCGTCGCCCGCCGCGTCGTCTATTCGATCCTGATCCTGCTCGGCGTCACGCTGATCACTTACCTGCTGCTGTTCATGCTGCCGGCCGACCCAGCGAGGCAGATCGCCGGGCGCAGCGCCACGCCGGAGATCGTCGCCAACATCCGTCACCAGCTGGGCCTCGACCTGCCGTTCTACCAGCAGTACTTCCAGTACCTCAAAGGCCTGCTGCACGGCGACCTCGGGCGCTCGTTCATCCAGCGCTCGCAGGTTTCCGAGCTGATCGGCGCGCGGCTGGTGCCCTCGCTGCAACTGATGGGCCTGGGCATCGCCTTCGAACTGCTGATCGGCATCGGCCTGGGCATCGTCGCCGCGCTCAGGCGCGACAGCTTCATCGACCGCCTGCTGATGGCCTTTTCCTTCGTCGGCGTGTCCTCGCCCCAGTTCATCGCGGCGATGCTGTTTCTCTACTTCTTCGCCGTGCGCCTGGACTGGTTCCCCATGGGCGGCTACGGCGAGTTCCGTCACATCCTGCTGCCGGCGCTGACCCTGGGCATCCTCGGCAGCGGCTGGTACTCGCGGATGGTGCGCTCCTCGATGATCGAGGTGCTCCACCAGGACTTCATCCGCACCGCGCGGGCCAAGGGCCTGAGCCGGGTGCGCGTGGTGTTCCGCCATGTGCTGCCGAACGCCATCGTGCCGGTGATCCCGATGGTCGGCATCGACATCGGCATCTTCATGGGCGGGCTGGTGGTGGTCGAGTCGGTGTTCGGCTGGCCGGGCATCGGCCAGCTCGCCTGGCAGGCGATCCAGCAGGTGGACATCCCGGTGATCGTCGGCGTGACCACGGTGTCCGCGGTGGCCATCGTCCTCGGCAACCTGCTGGCCGACCTGGTGATCCCGCTGGTCGACCCGCGAATCGATGTGAAGAAGCACTGAGTTACTTCCGTCTGCCTCGTCTGGCGGGCGTCCTTTTGAACGAGAAGAGAGGCTGCAGCACATGAAACGCAAGGCACTTTCCCTGGCCATCGCCGCCACCCTGTTCGCCGGCAACCTGCTGGCCGCCGAGCCTCAACATGGCGGCGAAGCGGTCGTCACCTACCAGAACGACGTCGCCACCCTCGATCCGGCCATCGGCTACGACTGGCAGAACTGGTCGATGATCAAGAGCCTCTTCGACCGCCTGATGGACTACAAGCCGGGCAGCACCGAACTGGTCCCGGCGCTGGCCGAGCGCTACACGGTTTCCGACGACGGCACCGAGTACACCTTCGTCATGAAGAAGGGCGTGAAATTCCACAACGGCCGCGAGATGAAGGCCGCCGACGTGAAGTACTCGCTGGAACGCACCGTCAATCCGAAGACCCAGAGCCCGGGCGCCGGCTTCTTCTCCTCCATCGTCGGCTACGAGGACGTCACCGGCGGCAAGAGCGAGACGCTGGCCGGCGTGACCACGCCCGACGACTACACGGTGAAGATCAAGCTGAGCCAGCCAAACGCCACCTTCCTGCACATCATGGCGATCAACTTCGCCTCGGTGGTACCGAAGGAAGCCGTCGAGAAGTGGGGCGCCGACTTCGGCAAGCACCCGGTCGGCTCCGGCGCCTTCGAGCTGCAGGAGTGGAAGCTCGGCCAGCAACTGATCTTCAAGAAGAACCCCAACTACTACCGCAGCGGCGTGCCCTATCTCGACGGCATCCGCTTCGAGATCGGCCAGGACCCGACCGTGGCGCTGCTGCGCCTGCAGAAGGGCGAGGTGGACATCGCCGGCGACGGCGTGCCGCCCGCGCAGTTCCTGCAGTTCAAGAACGACCCGAAACAGAAGGGCCTGGTGGTCACCGGCGACCAGCTGCAGACCGGCTACCTGACGCTGAAGACCACGCTGCCGCCGTTCGACAACCTCAAGGTTCGCCAGGCGGTGAACATGGCGATCAGCAAGGACCGCGTGGTGCGCCTGATTAACGGCCGGGCGAAGCCGGCCAACCAGCCGCTGCCGCCGGCGATGCCCGGCTACGACTCCGGCTTCAAGGGTTATCCCTACGACGTCGAGGGCGCGAAGAAGCTGCTCGCCGAGGCCGGTTTCGAGAAGGGCTTCGACACCGAGCTGTACGTGATGAACACCGACCCGCAGCCGCGCATCGCCCAGTCGATCCAGCAGGACCTGGCGAAGATCGGCATCCGCGCGCAGATCAAGTCGCTGGCCCAGGCCAACGTGATCGCCGCCGGCAGCGAGAAGGACCAGGCACCGATGGTCTGGTCCGGCGGCATGGCCTGGATCGCCGACTTCCCGGACCCGTCGAACTTCTACGGGCCGATCCTCGGCTGCGAAGGCGCGGTCTCCGGCGGCTGGAACTGGGCGCTGTACTGCAACAAGGCGCTCGACGCCGAAGCCAAGCGCGCCGACTCGATGGCCAAGCCCGAGCAGCAGGCCGAGCGCATCGCGCTGTGGAGCAAGGTGTTCACCGACGTGATGGCCGACGCGCCCTGGGTGCCCATCTTCAACGAACAACGCTTCACCGTGCGTTCGGCGCGGATGGGCGGCGACGACGCGCTGTACGTCGACCCGGTGCACGTGCCGGTCAACTACGACTACATCGGGGTGAAGTGAGATGTGCAACAACTGCCTGATCAAGACCATCCACAGCGTGCACAGCCACTTCGGCTGGGACAACGCCTTCGAGCCCGTCGCGCGCGTCGCGCCGGGCAGCGAGCTGCAGTTCGAGTGCCGTGATTCCTCGGCCGGCTACTTCACCCCGCAATCGAAGGTCGCCGATGTGGCGAGCATGCCGTTCGACCGGATCAACCCGGTGACCGGGCCGATCTTCGTCGAGGGCGCGCAACCGGGTGACGTGCTCAAGGTGACCATCGACAGCTTCAAGCCCTGCGGCTTCGGCTGGACGGCGAACATCCCCGGTTTCGGGCTGCTCGCCGACCAGTTCACCGAGCCGGCCCTGGCCTTGTGGAACTACGACGCCGAGGGCCTCGCGCCCGCGGCGTTCGGCCGGTTCGCCAAGGTGCCGCTGAAGCCGTTCGCCGGCACCATCGGCGTCGCTCCGGCGGCGCCGGGCCTGCATTCGGTGGTGCCGCCGCGGCGCGTCGGCGGCAACCTGGACATTCGCGACCTGGCCGCCGGCACCACGCTGTACCTGCCGGTGGAAGTGGAGGGCGCGCTGTTCTCCATGGGCGACACCCACGCCGCGCAAGGCGATGGCGAGGTCTGTGGCACGGCCATCGAGTCGGCCATGGACGTGGTGGTCAAGCTCGACCTGATCAAGTCCACGCCGCTGGCGATGCCGCGCTTCAGCACGCCGGGGCCGGTCACCCGGCACCTGGACAGCGCCGGCTACGAAGCCTTCACCGGTATCGGCCCGGACCTCATGGAGGCGGCGCGCCAGGCCGTCGCCGGCACCGTCGACTGGCTCTGCCGCGATCACGGCATGCCCGCCGAACAGGCCTACATGCTCTGCTCGGTGTGCGGCGATCTGCGTATCAGCGAAGTGGTCGACCTGCCGAACTGGGTGGTGTCCTTCTACTTCCCGAAAGTGGTGTTCAACTGAGCAGCTACAAAATGGCTGCGCTCGGCAATACGGCGTTGAAATGGCCTTCAAAATGCTCATTGACTGCACGTCAACTGCGCTTTTTCAGACCATTTCGCCTTGTCTTGCCTTCGCTCGCCGATCTTGTAGCTGCTCCTCGAAGGAGGGTGGGATGACCGCCGAAACCATGCGACCGCTGCTGTCGGTCGAGCGACTGTCCATCGACTTCGGGCCCCGGCGCGTGGTCAGCGAGCTGAGCTTCGCCCTACACGCCGGCAAGACGCTGTGCATCGCCGGCGAATCCGGCAGCGGCAAGTCGCTGACCTCGCTGGCGATCAT
Organism: Pseudomonas sp. PS02288; assembly: GCF_029959715.1. Classification (NCBI taxonomy): domain Bacteria; kingdom Pseudomonadati; phylum Pseudomonadota; class Gammaproteobacteria; order Pseudomonadales; family Pseudomonadaceae; genus Pseudomonas; species Pseudomonas sp. PS02288. The sequence continues at coordinate 52,475 of NZ_JASCPA010000004.1, forward strand.
GGGCCTGCTGCCGAAGGCCGCCAGCGTGACGAGCGGCGCGATCCTCTTCGAGGGTCGCGACCTGCTCGGCTGCTCCGACCGGCAGATGCAGGAACTGCGCGGCAAGGACATCGGCATGATCTTCCAGGAGCCGATGACCTCGCTGAACCCGCTGATGACGGTCGGCCGGCAGTTGCAGGAGACGGTGCGCCGGCACGAGGCGCTGAGCGGCCAGGAAACCCGAGCGCGGGCGCGGCAGATGCTCGACGCGGTGCGCGTGCCGCAGGTCGACAAGCGCCTCGCGCAGTATCCGCACGAGCTGTCCGGCGGCATGCGCCAGCGGGTGATGATCGCCATGGCGATGCTCTGCAAGCCGCGCGTGCTGATCGCCGACGAGCCGACCACCGCGCTCGACGTGACCATCCAGGCGCAGATTCTCGAGCTGATGCGCGAGCTGCAGGCGCAGTTCGGCACCACGCTGCTGATGATCACTCACGACATGGGCGTGGTCGCCGAGATGGCCGATGAAGTGGTGGTGATGAACCAGGGGCTGATGGAGGAGCGCGCCGAGGTGCGCAGCCTCTTCGCCGCACCGCAGGCCGCCTACACGCGCAAGCTGCTGGCGGCGGTGCCGGTGCTCGGCAGCGCCGGATTGCCGGAGTCGCGCGAGGATCGCCCGGTGGTGCTCGAGGTGGACAAACTGCAGGTGCGCTTCCCGCTGCGCGGCGGCTGGTTCGAGCCGGCGCGCAACGTGCACGCGGTGGAGAACGTCAGCTTCCGCCTGCGCCAGGGCGAAACCCTGGGCATCGTCGGCGAGAGCGGCTGTGGCAAGTCCACCACCGGCAAGGCGCTGCTCAGCATGCTGCCCTTCGAGGGCAGCGTGAAGCTGCTCGGCCGCGAGCTGAACGGCATCGGCGGCGAGGCGCTGCGCGAGGTGCGCCAGGACATCCAGATGATCTTCCAGGACCCCTACGCCTCGCTGAACCCGCGCAAGACGATCCTCGACCTGGTCGGCGAGCCGCTGCTGATCCACGGCAAGGGCGACCGTCAGCAACGCCATGCGCGGGTCGCCGAGCTGCTGGAGCAGGTCGGCCTCCCGGCAGAGGCGATGCAGCGCTACCCGCACATGTTCTCCGGCGGCCAGCGCCAGCGCATCTGCATCGCCCGCGCCCTGGCGTTGAACCCGAAGGTGATCGTCGCCGACGAATCGGTCTCGGCCCTCGACGTGTCGGTGCAGGCCCAGGTGCTGGAACTGCTCGAACGCCTGCAGCGCGAGCACGACCTCAGCTACCTGTTCATCTCCCACGACATGGCGGTGGTGGAGCGCATCTGCCATCGGGTGGCGGTGATGTTCTGCGGGCAGATCGTCGAGATCGGCCGTCGCGACCAGGTGCTCGGCAACCCGCAGCATCCTTACACCCAGCGCCTGCTGTCGGCGGTGCCGATCCCGGACGTCGACCAGCGCCGCGACTTCAAGGCGCTGCTGCGGGAAATCCAGGTGCCCGACCCGATCAAGCCCAAGGGCTACGTCGCGCCGCCGCAGCAGTACCGGCAGCAGGACGTGGATCACCTGGTGGCGGTGGGCTGAAACCTTCAACGTCCGGATGAACGAGGCGGCGGTGACCGGAAAGGCACCGCCGCCTTTTTCGTCATGGTTTGCCGGAATCGCATCGCTTCGGGTACATTTGAAATTAATTCTCATCCGCACCTTAGGCGCATTGCGCCGGACATTACCGTGCTCTCGATGCCCCCGATGCCTGGTTCAACGCCGCAGTCGCTCTATCTCAGCCATTCGCGCTGGCTCCACGGTTTTCTCCAGCGCCGTCTCGGCAATGCCTTCGATGCCGCCGACCTGGTGCAGGACACCTTCGTCCGCGTAATGCTGCGGCCGGGCACCTTCGACGGCAGCAGCGGCGAGCGTTCCTATCTCGCCACCATCGCCCGCGGCCTGTGCATCGATCACTGGCGTCGCCGCCAGCTCGAACAGGCCTGGCTGGAAAGCCAGGCGGGTCGCTCCGAGCACCTGCAAGGCTCGCCCGAGCAACGCGCGCTGATCGTCGAAACCCTGCACGAGGTGGACGCCATGCTGCTGAGCCTGCCGGCCAGGGTGCGCCAGGCGTTCCTGCTGGCGCAGCTCGACGGCATGCCGTACCGGCTGATCGCCGTGGAGCTGGGCGTGTCCGAGCGCATGGTGAAGAAGTACCTGGCTCAGGCCTTCCTGCACTGCGCGTTGCTGGAAGCCGAGCTGGACGGGCTGTTGATCGAATGACCGCCATGCACAGCCCCGACGGCAAACTCAGCCACGCCAGCCTGCAGCAGGCGGCGCAGTGGTACGTCGCGCTGCACGACGAGAACGGCGGCGCGCAGCTGCGCGAGCAATGGCAGCGCTGGCTCGACCAGCACGCCGAGCATCGCGACGCCTGGCGTTACGTCGAGCGCGTCGGCCAGCGTTTCGCGCCGTTGCAGGGGGAGGGCGCGCGGGAGTCCAGCGGGGTCTTGCGGCGCGTCGGCGATCCTGCCCGCCTGGGTCGTCGCCAGGGGCTGAAGACGCTGATGATCCTCGCCAGCGGCTCGCTGCTGGGCTGGGGCGCCTGGCGCGGCACGCCGCTGCCGAGGCTGGTCACCGCGTGGGGCGCGGACTTCGCCACCGGTGTCGGCGAAACCCGCGAAACCCTGCTGGCCGACGGTTCGCACCTCTGGCTCGGTGCGCTGAGCGCCATCGACGCCGACTTCAGCGCCGAGCGGCGTCTGCTGCGCATGCACTTCGGCGAAGTCCTGGTGGATACCGCGAAGGACCCGCAGCGTCCGTTCTTCGTGGATACCGAGCATGGCCGGCTGCGTGCGCTGGGTACGCGCTTCGCCGTGCGCCAGCTGGGCGAGACGACGCGGCTGAATGTCTACCAGGGCGCGGTGGAAGTGCACACCGCCGCCAGCGGCGCGACGAGCATCGTCGGTGCCGGGCAGCGGGTCGAATTCAGCGCCGCGGCGATCGGCGCCCCGGCCCCCGCGTTGAGTGCCGGCGAATCCTGGATTCGCCACGTGCTGACCGCCGAGGACATGCCGCTGGGGCAACTGGTGCAGGAGCTGTCGCGCTATCGCCACGGCCACCTGGGCTGCAACCCGGCCGTCGCCGGGTTGCCGGTGATGGGTGCCTTCCCGCTCAACGATACCGACCAGGCGCTGCGTCTGATCGCGGCGGCGCTGCCGGTTCGGCTGGAGTGGATGACGCCCTGGTGGGGCAGCCTCGAGCCGGCGTGATCGGGTGTTTGCAGCGCAGGGCGCCGGCCCGCCGAAAATAAAACCGGCGCGTCGGTTCCCCTTTTCGAGGTTCGTTCGGTTTACAGGAAAACCTCGACAATCGAACGCTTCAGGGGACCCCATGCACTTGCCTGCTCATCTCGCCCGCCGCTTTGCCCTGCGGCCCATGGCGCTCGCCGTCGCGCTACCGGTTCTGGCCGGCGCACCGCTGCTTCTGGCCACCACCCAGGTTCACGCGCAAACCACCCAGGACGCCGCCGGCGAACGCCAGTACGCCATCGCCGCGGGTTCGCTGAGCGCCGCGCTCAACCAGTTCAGCAGTCAGGCCGGCATCTACCTGGTCGGGCACAACGACCTCACCGCCGGCAAGACCAGCCCCGGGCTGAATGGCCGCTACAGCGTGCCGGAGGCCCTGGCCCGTCTGCTGCAGAACAGTGGCCTCCAGGCGCTGCCGCAGGCCAGCGGCGGCTATGTGCTGCAGCCGATTGCGCCCAGCGGCGTGATTCAGCTGGCGCCGGCGACCGTGACCGGAGCCGGTATCGGTTCGGGTGACATGTCCGGGGACAGCGGCTACCGGGCGACCCTGAGCAACACCGGCAGCAAGACCGGCACGCCGCTGGCGGAAACCCCGCGCTCGATCTCGGTGGTCACCCGCCAGCGCATGGAGGACCAGAAATCCCAGACCCTGACCGAGGTGCTCGGCTACGTGCCGGGCATCTTCGCGCCGCCGTTCGCCGCCGGTGACGGACTCGCTGGCGACCTGTTCTACATCCGCGGCTTCCTCGCCACCGACTTCGGCTACGGCCTGCTGCGCGACGGCCTGCGCGTGCAGGGCAACCGCTACGACACCACCAGCGAGCCCTACGGCCTGGAGCGCACCGAGGTCTTCCGCGGCCCGACCTCCATCCTCTACGGCGAAAACACGCCGGGTGGCGTGGTCAACCTGGTCAGCAAGAAACCGACCGCAACCCCGCAGGGCGAGGTTCAGCTCAGCTACGGCAGCAACAACCGCCGGCAGCTCGGCGTGGATGTCTCCGGCCCGCTGACCGACGAGGGCAACATCCTCGGGCGCATCGTGATGCTCGGTCGCAACGCCGACACCCAGGTCGACCAGGTGCCGGACGATCGCCTCTACATCGCGCCCTCGCTGACCCTGAACTTCAGCGACAGCACCGCGCTGACCCTGCTGTCGAGCTACCAGCGCGACCGTACCAAGCTGGAGCTGGGCTATCCCGCCGCCGGCACGCTGCTGGACAACCCCAACGGCAAGATCGACAAGGACGCGTTCCTCGGCAACCCGAACTGGGACAATTTCGAGCGCGAGGCCTGGTCGCTGGGATACGAGTTCAGCCACCAGTTCAACGACACCTGGGCATTCCGGCAGAACTCGCGCTACATGCAGTCGCGCATCGATCGTCAGGAAACCTGGCCGGGCAACCTGAACAACGGCGGTTTCGGCACCACGCTCGTCAACACGGCCTACGACCGCTACAACAAGTCCATGGTCTACTCGCTGGACAACCAGTTCGAGGGGCATTTCAACGCCGGCGAGTTCGAGCACACCGTGCTGCTGGGCGCGAGCTTCGATCGTACTTCGTTCAACCAGAACTGGGAGGCGGGCGCGGGCGGCAGCATCGACATCTACAACCCGGTCTACAGCGGCAAGCCGGCGATGCAGGCGACGTTACAGGACGCATTGCTGGAACAGCAGATGTACGGCGTCTACGGCCAGCTGCAGAGCAAGTACGACAACTTGATATTCCTCCTCGGCGGCCGCCAGGACTACGTCAACAGCCAGTACCGCAACCGCCGGGGTCCCTTCAACGACCCGGCCGACTTCGACTACTGGGACCACGACTTCACCTGGCAGACCGGCCTGATGTACCAGTTCGACAATGGCCTCACGCCCTATGTCAGCTATTCGACGTCCTTCGTTCCCACCCAGCAGGTGTTCAGCAACGGTTCGCCACTGGAACCGACCACCAGCCGCCAGTACGAAGTGGGCGTGAAGTACGAGCCGAAGGGTTGGAACACCGCCTTCACTGCCTCCGTCTACGACCTGGTGAAAGAGGACGACGTGATCGCCGACGCCACCACCGGCGGCTACCGCCAGGTCGGCGAAAGCCGCTCCAAGGGCGTGGAGCTGGAGATGAACAGCGACCTCAACGAGAACCTCAACCTGGTGGCGTCCTACTCCTACACCGATGCGCGCATCACCAAGGACAGCCCCGGCTCGCTGCTGGAGGACCACCAGATGACCGGCGTGCCGCGCAACCAGGCGTCGGTCTGGGCCACCTACCGCTTCCTCGACGGCGCGCTCAAGGGCTTCCACATCGGCGGCGGCGTGCGCCATTTCGACAGCACCTTCGCCTACACCGCGGCGTCACTGTACGGCACGCTGGATACCGGCGACGTGACCCTGGTGGACGCGCTCGTGGGCTACCGCATCGACGAGCACTGGTCCGCCGAGGTCAACGCGAAGAACCTCTTCGACCAGGAATACGTGACCGGCTGCAACAACGCCGGGCGCTGCTACTGGGGCGAGGAGCGCACGCTGCTCGGCACGGTGTCGTTCAACTGGTGAGGGTGGCGTGGCTGGCGAACGGTGCGGGGCTTAGCGGGCGAGGTACAGCCTTCCGCTCAGGCGACGTGCCAGGGTTGTGAAGTTGATCACCGGCGGTGTCTGGTTCTGCGCATGGCAGAGCAGGGTGATAGGCGCTGCCAGGCGCGGCTTGGCGCCGACGATCCGGCAATAGACGACACTGGCGCGCTGCAGGTCCTTCATCGAGGCGGGCACCACCGATACGCCGGCGCCAGCCGCCACCAGGCTAACATTGGTCAGCATGCGTTCGACCTCGAAGGCCACCTCCGGCTCGAAGCCGGCATTGCGGCAGGCCTTCAACAGGTTCGCGTACATTCCCGGCGCGCCGGGCCGGCGCACCAGAATGAAGGGTTCGTCCCTGAGTTCGGCAAGGCGCAGTTCGGGCATTCCGTCGGGCGCCTCGCGTCCCGCCAGCAGCGGATGGTCCACCGGCAGCACCAGCAGCAGTTCCTCGTTGAGCAGGCGGTGGAACTGCACCTCGTCGGGGCGGGCGACCGGCGCACGAAGGATGCCGACATCCAGGCTGCGCGAGCCCACTTCATCGGTGAGGCCGCGTGCATTGCCCTCGTGCAACACGATGCTGACGCGTGGGAACGCCTGCCGGTAGGCACGGATGATCCGCGGGATCAGCGGGTGCGCGGCGGCGGAACTGGTGAAGCCGATCGACAGGACGCCCTCCACGCCTTCGGCAACGCGGGCGGCGCGGCGGCTGGCGTTGTCCACCTGAGCGAGGATCGCCCTGGCTTCCTCGAGGAATACCTGGCCGGCGGCGGTGAGGTCTACGCCCTTGGCGTGGCGCTTGAACAGATCGAAACCCAGTTCCAGTTCCAGCGCGCGTATTTGCTGGCTAAGCGGAGGCTGCTGCATGTGCAGGCGCGCCGCGGCGCGGGTGAAGTGGCGCTCTTCGGCGACCATCGTGAAGTAGCGCAAGTGCCGTAGTTCCATGCGGGGCTCGCCAATGAGGGGTGGTTTTCGGCCAGCGGACCGCGGCCTGGAAAAATGGCGCAGCGGGCGATGGTCGGCGGCGTAATTGGGTAGGATACGGCAGCCCGGGGCAAGTCTTCGGTCCGATAACAAGAACTCACGCTGCAGCGGACCCCACGCATGATCCTCAAGCTGGCACGCAATCCGACCCTGCAGATCGTCGTCGCGGTGAGCGCGGGTATTCTGCTGGGGCTCTGGCGCCCGGACCTGGCGATGGCCATGAAGCCGCTGGGCAGCGGCTTCCTCCAACTGGTGGGCTGGGTGATACCGCCGCTGATGTTCGTTCTGGTGACGTCCGGCGTGGCACGCCTGCGCTGTCGCCGACAGGCCCGGGGACTCGGCGCACGCACCCTGGTCTATTTCGAGGCACTCAAGGTGCTGGCATTGCTCTGCGGCCTGCTCGGGGCTCTGCTGCTGCGCCCCGGCGACGGTTTCTCCCCGCCCCCTGAATTTCCGGCGCACGCGTTGGCTGCCCAGGTTCACAGCGCGGTGCAGGGCACCGAACGCATGGTCGAGGCGGGAGCCGGCGTCTCGCCGTTGCACCTTTGGCAACTCCTCAGTCGCAGCCCGGTGTTGCAGGTGGCATTGCTGGCGTTGGTCTGCGGCTATCTGCTGAGCCGCCTGGGAGCCGTCGGTGAAGCTGTTCTCGCGGCCCTCGACCGGTTGCTGGCGCTGCTGTTCGCCTTGCTCAGGGTACTGCTGCGCTTCGCCCCATTGGCGGCCTTCAGCGCCATGGCCTTCACCATCGGCCGCTACGGGCCGGGCTCGACGGTTCACCTGCTGAAATTCATCGCGGTGATCTACCTCACCTGCCTGGCATTCGTTGGCATCGTGCTCGCCGCCGCCTCGCGGTTCGCAGGCGTCGGCCTGCTCCGGTTGATCGCGTACATCAAGGAAGAGCTGTTGCTGGTGGCGTCCACCGGGTCCTCGGTGATCGCTCTCCCGGGGCTGCTGCGCAAGCTGGAACGGCTGGGATGCGCACGGCAGTCGGCGCGGGTGGTGTTGACCACCGGCTACACCTTCAATCTGGCGGGGTCGAATATCTACCTGTCCTGTGCTGCGCTATTCCTTGCCCAGACCGGCAATGTCGAACTCGGTGGCCTGCAACTGCTTGGCCTTCTGCTGGTGTGTCTGTTCACCTCGATGGGTTCCACCAGCATCGCCGGTTCCTCGTTCCTGACCCTGGCCGCGACACTGAGCGTTCTGCCGATGATTCCTGTGGAAAGCGCCGGCCTGTTGCTGGGCGTCGAGCGGCTGATGAAATGCCGTTCGCTGACCAACGTGCTGGGCAACTGCGTAGGCTGCCTGGCGATCGCGCGCTGGCACGGCTCGTTGGACCAGACGATCTTGCAGCGGGCGTTGAATCCGGCTCGCGCGGTACCCGGCCGGGGGCCGCTGCGCAACACGTCGCGCGGCGCGGGCGGCGGGCATGCCGAAGAACCGTTGAGTGGCGGTGTGACGGGCGAAGACAGGCGCTGAAGGGCCGTGTCGGTACCAGATAGACGGCGCTGCGGCGTGAATGCCACCCGCTAGTTCGACAGGCGCGGCGGGCACCGCGCGTTTTCCGGGGCGGGGCAGGCCGGTCCGTCGCTGCGCCTGGGGCAGCGGCAGACCGGTCGCTGCCGGGCGTCAGTCGCCGGCCAGCTTGCTGAACGCCTCGTTCAGCGTCGTTTCGGCGTCGCTCAGGCGCTGGCGCCGCTCACGCATCCAGTCCTGATCCGTGCCCAGCGTCTTCTGCGCCTGCGCCAGCATGCGTTTGACTTCCGCCGGCTGCGGGCCGCCGATGCCCTGGCGGCTATCCACCATGGCACGCGGCGATAGCGTGGCGCGGAACGCGGCTTCGCTGAGGGGCAACTCGGTGGTCTTCCACTGGTATTTTTTCGCGGCCTGGGTGTAGAGCTTCTGCGCCTCTGCATAGGGGAAGGCTTTCGGCGTGATGCCATGGTCACGGGCATAGGTGACGATCAGCGAGGCGAAGCTGTGGCCGATGCGGAACGGCACGTCGTGCGTGCGCTCCAGGGTGTCGGCCAGCTCCATCGAGGTGGTCCATTCCGACTCGAGTTCTTCCAGGCTGCGCGCCGGGTCGATTTTCAGGGCATCGAGCACGGTGTTCATCCGGTCGATCATCTCGACGCTCTCGTCGAACAGGCCGGAGGAGTCATAGGCGAACTTGTAGTCGGTCATCCCGGTGGTGACGTTGTGCGCGCGCAGCGTCACCAGTTGCGACAGGCCGACCACGTCCGAGGCGGCCTCGCGGGTGCGCATCAGCAGCCCCGGGTTGCGCTTCTGTGGCATCGCGCTGCTGGTGTAGGTGGAAGCCTCGTCGAGCAGCAGCCAGGGGCGGATCTGGTGATACTGGGTGTGGATGTCGCCGATCATCGCGCCGATGCGAATCGCCGTGGAGGCGACGAGGGCGGACGCTTCGAGGGGAATGTCGTACGGGGAAACCTGGCTGGCATCCAGCGAGTTCTCGCGCACGCCATCGAAGCCTAGCAACGTGGCCAGGCGCGTGCGGTTGAGCGGATAGGCGGAGTTGGCGAGCACGGCGGTGCCCATCGGGCTGAGATTGAGCCGTGCGTAGAGTTCGTGGAGGCGCTGCGCGTCGCGCTCGAACGAAGCGTCGTAGGCGAGCAGATAGTGCGCGTAGCTGATCGGCATCGCCTGTACGCCGTTGGTGTAGGCCGGCACCAGCGTGTCGATGTTCTCGGCGGCCAGCTTGAGCAGGCGCTGGCGCAATGCATCGAGCGCATCGCCGTAATCGAGCACCTGACGCCGCAGGCTGGCCAGGCGATAGGTCGCGTACATGTCCTGGCGGCTGCGCCCGGAGTGGATCAGCGAGGCTTCCGGGCCGATCTTGTCGGTCATGATGCGCTCGATCTGCAATACGTCGGTGGGCCGCTTGCCGTCCGGCCGCCCACCCTGGTCGATGGTGTAGCGCACGCTGCCGGCGATCTTGCGGCCTTCGTCGGCCGAGACGATGCCTTCCTCGGTGAGCATGACGATGGAGGCTTTGTTGATCCGGTTGATCCAGTCGAACTGACCGTCTTCGCTTTTTTTCTTGCCCGCCGCGGGCTTCTCGACCGTGGCGCCGATCTTCTTCGCCTGCGCGGCGCACTCGGCGGTGGTCTTGCAGTTCATCTCGCCGGTGTTGGCGGCATAGGCACCCGGGCCACCGGCCAGGGCCAAGAGAATGGCGAGGTGCAGCAGGGATTTTCTGGTGTGCATCAGCGTTTCCTGGGCCGGTGCGGGCCGGCGGTTGTGGGCGGGGCGAGGTGTCAAAGCAGCGGAATCGTGTAGCTGACGATCAGGCGGTTCTGGTCGATGTCCTGATCGCCGCCGCTGCGATAGGTACCGTTGCGCCAACGCACGGCGAGGTTCTTCAGCGCGCCGCTCTGGAAGGTGTACTGGATGTCGGTATCACGCTCCCATTCACGGGTCGCACCGTTGGCCAACTCGAAGTTGTCACCGCGCAGATATCGGGTCATGAAGCTCAGGCCGGGAATACCGAGGCCGGCGAAGTCGTAGTCGTAGCGCACCTGCCAGGAGCGTTCGTCCGGGTTGGCGAAATCCGGCGAGAGCATCACGTAGTTGACCAAGAATGGGTCGGTACCCTGCAGGTAGGGGAAGCCGGTCCCGCCGGACATTTTCTGGTAGGCCGCGCCCAGGGCGTGGAAGCCGAAGCTGTAGGTGAACTTGGCGCCGAAGGCGTTGTTGTCGACATTGGTCGCGCCATCGTCGGTGGAGCGCGCGTAGCGGATATCGCTCTTCAGTGCCTGTTTTTTGCCGAAGGGCAGGTCGTGGCTGAGATTGAAGATGTGCTGTTTGTAGTTGGCATCCAGATGGGCATAGCTGTAGCCGGTGGTCAGCGCCTTGCTCCACTTGTAGCTGGCGCTGAAGAAATCGAACGTGTCGGTGTCCTGGCGACCGGTCAACCCTGAGCCCGAAGCGGCGAGCTTGTCGCCGCCGCTGCTGTTGCGCAGGTTGTTTTCCGTGAGGCGCCCGAGATTTAGGGTGAGGTCGTCGATGTCCTTCGAGGTCAGCTGGGTGCCCTGGAAGGTTTGCGGCAGCAGGCGCGAATTGTTCGGTTGCACCGTCGGCAGGCGCGGAATCAGCGTACCGAAGCGCAGCGTGCTGTTGGCGATTCGCGCCTTGGCGGTGGCGCCAACCCGGCTGTAGTCATCGGGTGCCCTGTCGTCGCCTACCGGCAACAACCCGGAGTTCTGCCGATCCTGCCCCGAGTCCAGCTTGACGCCGAGAAGACCGAGGGCATCGACGCCGAAGCCGACCGTGCCTTGGGTGAAGCCGGATTGGTAACGCAGCAGGAACCCTTGAGCCCACTCTTCACGTTTCGACTGGTTGGCATCTTCCTGGCGGTAATCACCGTTGAAGTAGAAGTTGCGCAGTTCCAGCTCGGCTTTGCTGTCTTCCAGAAATTCCGCGCTGGCGATGGAGGGGAGGGTGAATCCAATACCGAGACCGACCGAAGCCAGCCCCAGGTGCAGAGGTTTAATCGACATGTTCATGTCCTGTGCTTGTTGTTCTTGTTGTGGCGACGGCACCTGCGAAAAGCCGCCGGGTGACATCCAGGACGATGCTAGGACCTGTATTTGAATATTTAAAATATATATAAAGTCTGTATTCGATATGTTTTGAGTTTTTAAGGCTGCTGGTTGGTGGCCATCCGGGGTTGAGCGAAAGCGCGTTGGCTCGCCAGGAAGTCCACAGGGCCCGCCGGATGTGGTGATAATGCGGCGACTGTTATCCGCTCACCCAAGGAGCCCCGGTGGCCGCGCCGTTCGAAATCAAACCGCTCAACCCCGAAACCTATCGCCGGCAAACGCGCCGCGCGACGCTGATCATCGCCGTGCTCTTTCTCGCGCTGGCGATGCTGTTCTCGCAGATCCTGGTGCTGGCGTTCGGTGAAAGCGGCGGCGACAACTTCCGCTGGAACGTCGCCGGCGTGGTCATCGGGCTGGGCCTGAGCGTGGCGCTGGTGCGCCTGCGCTTCTGGTCGCAGGCCTGGCTGGCGCCGAGCCTCTACGGCTGGCAGCTCAAGCGCAGCCTGATGAGCATCACCAATCTCATGCACCGGCTCGAGGCGGGTGTGGCCGCCGGCGACCCCGTGGCGATGAAGCTGCTGCGCTTCTATCATCTGGGGCTGATGCAGATGCACGAACTGGACGGCAACAGCAGCGACCAGGGCCAGGCTCGGGCCGAGATCGAACGGCACCGGCAGCGCATGGAGGAGGCCGGCCTGGACACCGAACAGACGCGCCTCGACCCCGCCTGGCTTGAATCGGTGAAGCGGGGCTTTGCGGCCTGAGCGCCGCCCGGCTGAAATATCGCGGCAACAAAGCTGCTCTAGGGTATGGCCCCTGAACTTCCAGGTGCCCCTCCATGAACAGTGCTGCCCGCCGTACCCGCAAGACCCTCGACCTCGTCGCCTACCACAACGAGCGCGCCGCGCTGGCGGTGATGAGAATGGCCGAACGGATGGAATGCCAGGTCCTGCGCGGGGAGTTGCTCGAGGTCATCCACAGCCTGAACCAGGACGCCGCGGACCTGCGCCAGGTCCGCCAGGCCCTGGACGTGGACGAGCGCAGACGCGCCTGATTACCGCCCGTCGCCCGACACGGCCGCGCGCCGCAGCGAGGCCATCCGCGGAAAGATCGCGTTACACACGCCTCGTGGCCGCGCAGCGCCCCGTGGCACCGGCTGCGCCGGGGTCCGGGCGGGCGTGCAACGGCCGGCCTGCGGCGTTTTGTTTCATCCAGGCGGGAGCGGGCAGGGCGCCGACGCAGCGAAATACGCCTCCCGCCCTTCCGATATCGACTGGGGGCCGGCACAATTCGCGTCCTTTTTTTGGCTGGGCGCGCCGGAGCCTCGAAATGATCAAGACGCCGTACTACCTCATCGACAAGCAGAAGCTGCTGGTCAACATGCAGAAGATCGCCTACGTGCGCGAGCAGTCCGGCGCCAAGGCCCTGCTGGCGCTCAAGTGCTTCGCCACCTGGCCGGTGTTCGACCTGATGCAGCAGTACATGGACGGCACCACGTCGTCCTCGCTCTACGAACTCAAGCTCGGCCGACAGAAGTTCGCCGGCGAGACCCACGCCTACAGCGTCGCCTGGGCCGACGACGAGATCGGCGAGATGCTGGAGAACTGCGACAAGATCATCTTCAACTCCATCGGCCAGTTGCAGCGCTTCGCCGACGCCTCCGAAGGCAAGGTGCGCGGCCTGCGCGTCAACCCGCAGGTGAGCAGCTCGGACTACCTGCTGGCCGACCCGGCGCGTCCGTTCAGCCGTCTGGGCGAATGGGACCCGGCGAAGATCGAAGCGGTTATCTCGCGAATCTCCGGCTTCATGTTCCACAACAACTGCGAGAACGGCGACTTCGGCCTGTTCGACAAGATGCTCGGCCATATCGAAGAGCGCTTCGGTCACCTGCTGCACAAGGTCGAGTGGGTCAGCCTCGGCGGCGGCATCCATTTCACTGGCGAGGATTACGCGCTGGACGCCTTCTGCGCGCGCCTCAAGGCCTTCTCCGAGAACTACGGCGTGCAGGTCTACCTGGAGCCGGGCGAAGCCGCGATCACCCAGAGCGCCTCGCTTGAAGTGACCGTGCTCGACACCCTCTACAACGGCAAGAACCTGGCCGTGGTGGACAGCTCCATCGAGGCGCACATGCTCGACCTGCTGATCTACCGCCTCAACGCCAAGCTCGCGCCCAGCGCGGGCGAGCACAGCTGGATGGTGTGCGGCAAATCCTGCCTGGCCGGCGATATCTTCGGCGAGTACCTCTTCGAGAAGCCGCTGCAGATCGGTGATCGCCTGTCGTTCGTCGACGCGGCGGGTTACACCATGGTCAAGAAGAACTGGTTCAACGGCCTGAAGATGCCCGCCATCGCGGTCAGGCAGCTCGACGGCAGCGTCGAGGTGGTCCGCGAGTTCGGCTTCGACGACTACCTGTCCAGCCTCGGCTGACCGCGTCGGCAAACGGGCGTCGCCGACGTCCCGCGGCGCTCCGGTCGGATGAAAAAAGCCTGCCTCGCGAGACGACGAGCAGGCCTGCAATAACCGTCTCAAAACCGCAGTACCAGGAGGTGAAACAATTGAAGAAGAACGTTCTTATCATTGGCGCAGGAGGTGTCGCCAAGGTGGTGGCCCACAAGTGCGCGCAGCACAACGACGAACTCGGTCGTATTGCCATCGCGTCGCGGAACATCTCCAAATGCCAGGCCATCATCGACAGCGTCAAAGCCAAGGGCAGCCTCAAGCAGCCCGCCGATATCAAGGCTTTCGCGCTTGACGCACTGGATATCGAAGCGACCAAGGCGCTGATCCGCGAGACCGAATCGCAGATCGTGATCAACGTCGGTTCCGCCTTCCTCAACATGTCGGTGCTGCGTGCCTGCATCGATACCGGCGCCGCCTACCTGGACACCGCCATTCACGAGGAACCGGGCAAGGTCTGCGAAACGCCGCCCTGGTACGGCAACTACGAGTGGAAGCACCTCGAGGAATGCCAGCAGAAGAACGTCACCGCCATCCTCGGCGTGGGCTTCGATCCGGGTGTGGTGAATGCCTACGCGGCCCTGGCGCAACAGCGGTATTTCGATCGCATCGATTCGATCGACATCCTCGACGTCAACGCCGGCTCCCATGGCAAGTACTTCGCCACCAATTTCGACCCGGAAATCAATTTCCGCGAATTCACCGGACAGGTGTGGAGCTGGCAGAACGCCCAGTGGACCAGCAACACCATGTTCGAAGTCAAACGCACGGACGACCTGCCGGTCGTGGGTTCGCAGAACCTCTACCTGACCGGCCACGATGAAGTGCACTCGCTGTCGAAGAACCTCGACGTGCCCAACGTGCGTTTCTGGATGAGCTTCGGCGAGCACTACATCAATGTGTTCACCGTGCTGAACAGCCTCGGTCTGCTCTCCGAGCAACCGGTGCGGACCGCCGAAGGTCTGGAAGTCGTGCCGCTCAAGGTGGTCAAGGCCGTGCTGCCCGATCCCGCCTCGCTGGCGCCGGGCTATACCGGCAAGACCTGCATCGGCGACCTGGTCAAGGGCAGCAAGGACGGCCAGCCGCGCGAAGTCTTCATCTACAACGTGGCCGACCACGAGGAGGCCTTCGCCGAGACCGACAGCCAGGGCATTTCCTACACCGCCGGCGTGCCGCCGGTGGCGGCTGCCCTGCTGGTCGCCCGTGGCGAATGGGACGTGCAGCGCATGGTCAACGTCGAGGAACTGCCGGCCGAGCCATTCCTCCGCGCGCTGGACGTGATGGGTCTGCCCACCCGCGTGCGCGACGAGGCCGGCGACCGCCCCTGGGCCTGACTCGTCAGCCACGAAAAACGCCCGCAAGGGCGTTTTTTTGGTCCGCTTTCAGCGGGCCTTGCCGGATGAGCGGCCGGTAAACCTATCATGGGGCGGAGCGGCCGGGCGTTGGCGGATTCCGCCCCTGCACAGCGCCCGAAAACGGCGGTGTGCTGGCCGGATCTGGCTGGGCTCAAGCAGCAGGCGGCTTTCGAGAGAAGAGACAGGCGATGAGTGAAGTCACCCCCAGCACGAGGCAGGCGCCAGAGCGCGTCGAGCCGGTCAGCCTGCTTCAGGCTGTGCTGTTCTGGCTCAGGATCGGGTTCATCAGCTTCGGCGGGCCCGCCGGGCAGATTTCCATCCTGCACCAGGAGCTGGTCGAGCGGCGACGCTGGATATCCGAGCGCCGTTTCCTCCACGCCCTGAACTACTGCATGCTCCTCCCAGGTCCGGAGGCGCAGCAGTTGGCGACGTACATCGGCTGGTTGCTCCACCGGACGTGGGGCGGCGTGATCGCCGGGGTGCTGTTCGTGCTGCCCTCGCTGTTCATCCTGATTGCCCTGTCGTGGGTGTACATCGCACTAGGCGACGTCCCGCTGGTGGCGGGAATCTTCTACGGCATCAAGCCGGCGGTGACGGCCATCGTCGTACAGGCAGCCCATCGCATCGGTTCCAGGGCGCTGCAGAACAACGCGTTGTGGGCGATCGCCGCGGCTTCCTTCGTCGCCCTCTTCGCGCTCAACCTGCCATTCCCGTTGATCGTGCTGGGCGCGGCAGTGCTCGGCTTCATAGGCGGCAAAATGGCCCCCGACACGTTCCAGGTTGGCGGCGGACATGCCGGAGCCAGGAAGATCTTCGGCCCGGCATTGATCGACGATGACACCCCCATCCCTGAGCACGCGCGTTTCAGGTGGTCGCACCTGGCGATGTTGTTGGTGACGGGGGCGGCGCTCTGGGTACTGCCGATGGGATTACTGGTCCTCGCCTTCGGCTGGGACGGCACGCTGACCCAAATGGGCTGGTTCTTCACCAAGGCCGCGCTGCTCACCTTCGGCGGCGCCTACGCCGTACTGCCCTACGTGTACCAGGGCGCAATCGGCCACTACGGCTGGCTGACGCCCACGCAGATGATCGATGGCCTGGCCCTCGGCGAAAGCACGCCTGGCCCCCTGATCATGGTGGTGGCGTTCGTCGCTTTCGTGGGGGCCTACGTGCAGCAGGTCTTCGGCCCGGATCAGGCCTTTCTCGCCGGTGCCCTGGCCGCGACCCTGGTCACCTGGTTCACCTTCCTGCCGTCGTTCCTGTTCATCCTTGTGGGCGGGCCTCTCGTTGAGTCGACCCACAACGAGCTGAAGTTCACCGCACCCCTGACCGCCATCACCGCCGCCGTCGTGGGCGTGATCCTCAACCTTGCCTTGTTCTTCGGCTACCACGTCCTCTGGCCCCGAGGTTTCGGCGGCGAATTCGACTGGCCGTCGGCATTGATCGCGCTGGGCGCCGCGGTTGCCCTGTTCCGCTACAAGCGCAGCGTCATTCAGGTCTTGATCGGATGTGCCCTGGCCGGACTGGCGGTGTGGCTCTCCGTTCCGAGCCATTGAGCCTGGTTGTACGAGAAGGATTCGCCTCGCGGCGGGCAGGTTGAGCGCATTCGCGAGGGCGGCCCGCGCCCGGCCCTGCGCGTATCAGATCTGCGAGAGACCGCCGTCGACCATCAACTCGACGCCGTTGACGTAGCGGGCATCGTTCGAGGCCAGGAACAAGGCCGAGGTGGCGATCTCGTCGGGGCTGGCCATGTAGCCCAGGGGCACGATGGCGGAGACATGTTCGGTGAGCGCCTGGATCTGCGCTTCGTCCATCTTCAGGCCGTTGTCCATCAGCGGGGTGCGGGTGAAGCCGGGGCTCAGCACGTTGCTGCGGATTTTGCGGCCCTTGAGTTCGTTGGCCCAGGTTCTGGCAAAGGAACGCACGGCCGCCTTGGAGGCGTTGTACAGGCTCAGGCCTTCCATGCCGTTGCTGGAGCAGATGGACGCCGTCAGCACGATGGCCGCGCCGTCCTTGAGCAGCGGCAGCAGGGTCTGCACGGTGAAGAACACGCCTTTCACGTTGATATCGAACATCGTGTAGTAACTGGCTTCGCTGGTCTCGCCGACGGGGTTCTTTTCGCAGATTCCGGCATTGGCGAACACCATATCGAGCTGCCCATCGCGCTGCTGCACCAGAGCCTTGAGGCCATCGAGGTCGGCTTGCCGGCTGACGTCGGACACCACCGCGACCGCCCGTTCGCCCAGCGTGGCCACGGCATTGTCGAGCGAGGCGGCCGAGCGCCCGGTGAGGTAAACGCGTTTGGCGCCTTCGGCGAGCAGCGCCTGGGCGATGGCAAAACCGATGCCGGTCGAGCCGCCGGTGACCACAGCGACCTGGTTGAAGAATCTGCCAGACATGGGTGAGCTCCTTACAGGGGGTTAATTACAAGGACTTGGCGCTGCCCGAACGGGGCGCTGAGGCGTAGAGCGCGAGCAGTGCGGACAGGCTTAGGCACAGGGCGATGCCCAGCAGTGCGGCGATGAAACCGTGGGCCAGCGTGGCCGGGCTGTGGGCCGGTGCGGCGACGGCGTAGAACAGCCCGCCGAGTACCGCCACACCGAGTGCCGCGCTGATTTGCAACGCCGAGTTGACCAGCCCGGAAACCATTCCCGAGCCGCCGGCCGGGGCGCGGTCGATCACGCTGCGGATCAGCGTCGGCAAGGCCCAGCCCTGGCCGAAACCCAGCAGCCCGACGCCCAGGATCAGCGGCACCAGGGTCGGTCGTTCACCGGCCGCGGCGGAATCCACCGCCAGGCTCAGCACCAGGCAGCCCAACGCCTCCAGCAGCATGCCCAGGGCCGGCACCCAGCGACCGAACCAGCGGATGGCGGCGGGTGTGGTCAGCGGGCCGACCAGAAAACCCACGCCAAAGGGCACGAACATCAGGCCGGTGACCACCGGTGAAGCGCCTAGGGCGTCCTGTAGATACACCGAAAAGGTCAGGAAGAACGCGGAGACCACATAGAAGAACAGCGCGCCGACCAGCCCCGCCAGCAAGCGCGGCGACCGCGCCAGCTGGGGACTGAGCAGCGGTGTACCGCCGCGCCGCTGAAGTGCCACTTCATGGCGCCAGAAGCCAACGGCTACCAGCGGCGCGCCGAGCAGCATCAGGCACAGCCACCACGGCCAGCCCAGCTCGCGGCCCTGCACCAGCGGCACCACCAGCAGCCCCAGCGTCAGCGCGCAGAGCAGCACGCCGAGGCGATCCAGCGACGCCGGCGTGGGGCTGCGGGTGTCGGGCAGAAAGGGGATGCCGGCCAGGAAAACCAGGGCCACGATGGGCAGGTTGATCAGGAAGATCACCCGCCACTGCAGCCCGAATACATTGGCCGCGATCAGCACGCCGCCGAGGACCTGGGCGAGCACGGCGGCAAAGCCCAGCGCCGCGCCATAGACCGCCAGCGCCCGCGAGCGCTCGTGCTCGGGAAACAGCGCATGGATGGACGCCAGCCCCTGCGGCGCCATGGCCGCGGCGCTCAGCCCTTGTAGCACACGGCCCGCGATCAGCACCGCCGGCGAGGTCGCCAGCCCACAGATCAGCGAAGCGATCCCGAAGCCGGCCATGCCCGCCAGAAACACCCGACGCCGCCCGAACAGATCGCCCAGGCGTCCTCCGGTGATCAGGAACACCGCGTAGGTGGCCGCGTAGGCCGAGATCACCCACTCGATCTGCGCCGGGGTCGCTCCCAGGTCCTGGCGAATGGAGGGCAGGGCGACGTTGACAATGAAGAAATCCAGCGGCGGCAGGAATGCACCGGCCAGCAGCACGGCGAAGGCCAGCCAGCGGCGAGATGCAACGGCAGCGGCTGGAGCTGAGGTAGAAAGCGTCATGGCAAGGTCTCCAGAAAACGGCACTTGCCCGGCGGGTTCGAAGAGGTCCCTGGCCTGGCCAGCGCGCCGCTACGTACACTGTCGAGCGGCGTGAGAGTGGCCTGGCGACGCGGCCAGGCCGAACGTGGCCGAAGTTTGAAAGCCGGGAGGCGCTGGCGGGACTGCCATCGCTGCACATTGCACGTTCATTTTTGTAAGGGGTGGCGGGGTGGATTGGGACGATTTGCGGTTTTTCCTGGCGATAGCCCGCGCCGGCTCCCTGGGCGCTGCGGCCAGGCAACTGGGCGTCAGCCACCCCACCGTGGGCAGGCGTTTGCAGGCACTGGAGCAGGCCAGCGGCCAGGCCTTCTTCCGGCGCACCGGCGAAGGCCTCGTCCCGACGGCGATCGGCGAGGGCATCCTGAGCCTTGCGGAGGAAATGGAGAGCAGCGCCCTGGCCATCGCCCGGCGCATCGATGGCAGCGATGAGCAGCCCGAAGGCATCCTGCGCATTTCTTCCGCCGACTGGTTCGCCGGCTACGTGCTCGCACCGGTGCTGGGCGAACTGGTGCGCCGCTATCCCGCGGTAGTGCCCGAGGTGATCGCCGGAATGCGGCTATCGGACCTCACCCGTCGCGAAGCGGACATCGCCTTTCGCATCGTGCCGTTCGACCAGCCGGACATCGTGCAGCGCCGGCTGATGAGCATGCCCTACGGTCTGTATACCAGCGCCGCCTTACCCTTCGAGCCCGGCCCGGATGGCTCGGGCTGCACGCTGATCCTGATGAACACCGCGCAGGCGTACTACCCCGATGTGCTGTGGGTCCAGCGCATGCTGCCCGCCGCGCGCACGGTGTTCACCAGCAGCAGCCGTACCGTGCAGGCGCGGATGTGCGCGCAGGGGCTGGGAATCGCGGTGCTGCCGCGCCTGCTGGGCGACCAGCTGCCGGGCCTGACGCGCATCGACCTCGGCGAAGCACCGCCACCGCGGGATATCTGGATGGGCTACCACCAGGACATGCGGCGCCTGGACCGTCTGCGCGCGCTCGTGGAACTGGCCAACGACATGCTCGGCAGCCACTGAGCAGCCGCCCGCCAGGGCGCGCAGGTGCATCGCCTGCGCCGCCTAGGCTCAGGTTCCCCGGAATACCCGCTGCAGTCCCCCCAGCGTCAACTCCACCAGGCGCTCGTCGCCGACCGCATCCGGCACCTGGATCACGCCGTGGATCATCAGCGAGGCCAAGCCGTGGATGTAGGACCAGCTGGCCAGCGCGGCGGCGCGCACTTCCGAGGCGTCCCGAGGCAAAGCGAGTTCGTCGGCGATGATCCGTTCCAGTCGGCCGAAGGCTTCGTCCCGTGCTTCGGCGAGTGCGGGCAGGGTCTCGCCGCTGACGAATTCCGCGCCGAACATCAACTGGTAGATCGCCGGGTTACCGCGGGCGAAGCGGAAATAGGCCAGGCACACCTGCAGCAGTTGCCCGCCGCCGATCCTGTCGTCCGAGAGCACCTGGCTGAGTTCGCGAAAGCCCTGGGCGGCGAGGTGGGCGAGCAGTTCACCGCGGCTGGCGAAGTGGTGATAGGCGGCGGTGGGGCTCACGCCGACGCGTTCGGACACGGCGCGCAGCGACAGTTTTCCCGGGCCTTCTTCATCCAGCAGCCGGCGGGCCGCATCGAGCAGTTGCGGGGCTAGGTTGCCGACGTGGTAGGTATCGCGCTTGCGCGGCGAGGCTTTCTTCGGGGCGGTCGGCATGGGCGGTCGGTGAGTACGGGAGGAGGCGGAATCCTAACACGCGGAAGAATCTTGACAGTGATAAGTTGCGCTCCGTAATCTCGTGCCATCCGGAGCTTGCAGCGTTATCCGGGATAGCGCTGCAGCGAACCCGTAGTGCGCCAACAGCGCAATCCGCCGCCGCGCTGGCGGCTCCGACAACAAGAAGAAGGTACAGACATGAGCGAACTGCAACTCCAGCCGCCCGCGGCAACCTCCCTGCAACGCTGGCACGCGATGGTGGCCGACGCCGACCTGAGCGCGCTGCCGGAACTGCTGGCAGCGAACGTGGTGTTCCGCTCGCCGATGGCGCACAGCGCCTATCCGGGTGCGCCGGTCGTGGCGACGATTCTCAACACGGTGATCCAGGTCTTCGAGAACTTCACCTATCACCGCCAGCTGGCGAGCGCCGACGGGCTGAACGTGGTACTGGAGTTCAGCGCCCAGGTGGGTGGCAAGGAGCTCAAGGGCATCGACATGATCCGCTTCGACGAAAGCGGCAAGATCGTCGATTTCGAGGTAATGGTCCGGCCAATGAGCGCGTTGCAGGCGCTGGGCGCGGAGATGGGCGCGCGGCTCGCGCCCTACCTGGCGGCGCACAAGGCGAAGAGCGCCGGCTGATCAGGTGCGGTGGAGCGCCGCCCTCGACCTGGGGGGGGCGGTGGTCCGGGCGGCGCTTCGGGTTTCTAGCCGGCGGCGCCGATCCGCTGCGTCCATTCGCTCGGGCTTGCCCCGACCTTGCGACGGAACGCCCGGGCCAGCGCGGACGGGCTTTCGTAACCCACTTCGTCGGCGATCAGGGCGATCGGGCGTCCTTCGCGCAGACGTTTCTGCGCCAGACTGACGCGCCAACCGGCGAGGTAGTTCGCCGGCGTGCTGCCCACCACCTTGTGGAAACGGGCCGCGAAGCTGGCGCGCGACATGCTCGCGGCACTGGCCAGCTCGGCGACCGACCAGGGCCGGGCAGGCTGGTCGTGCATCAGCGTCATCGCCCGCGCCAGGCGCAGGTCGGCGAGCCCGGCCATCATCCCCGTGGAGATCGCGCCCTCGTTCATCAGTTGCCGGAACAGCTGGATCAGCATCAGCTCGATCAGCCGGTTGAGGATCGCGTCGCGCCCGCAATCCTCGCCGAACGCCTCTCGGAACAGCCAGTCCAGGCTGGCGCTCAGCGTCGGCAGCTCGTCCAGCGGCAGCACGATGTGGCTGGGCAGCGCCTGTGACAGCGGGTTGTCGACGCCACCGTCGAAATTCAGCGTCGCGCAGACCAGCTCCGCGTGATCGGCTTCGCCCGCCACCAGCTGGTGCGCCTGCGGCCGCGCCAGCAACACCAGGCTGGGCCTGTCGATGACGGTGGGCGGGCCGTTGCCCTCGCGAAAGCTGATTCTCCCCGAACGCAGCAGGTGGACGTAGCCGCGTTGCTCCTTGCCGGTGAAACCGCTGATACCGCAGAAGCCACCCAGGTGGAACGCCGAGGCGTGCAGGCTGAAGTGCTCCATGAGGGCGGAGAGTCGATCCATGTCTGGTTTTCTCGTTTAGACGATCAGTCGCATAACTTCGACGATTTGAATCCAAAAGGAAAGGCCGGCTGCCTACCATCGGTTCCAAGGGTTGTCGATCGGCGACCCGCCACCGACTGGAGAATCATCATGACCCGCATCGCCGCACTGCCCCTCGAACAAGCTCCCGCCGCTTCCCGCGCACAACTGGAAGCCCTGCAGAAGAGCCTCGGTTTCCTCCCCAACGCGTTCAAGACCCTGGCCCATTCGCCTGCGGCCCTGGGCGGTTACCTGGCATTGGCCGGGGCCATGGCGAAGAGTTCGCTCAGCGCCGCGGAGCGCGAGACGGTCGCCCTCGCCACATCGCAGGTCAACGGCTGCGAATACTGCCTGGCCGCGCATACGCTGTTCGCCGGCAAGGCCGGGCTCGATGCCGAGGCCATCGGCGAAGCGCGGCAGGGCCGCCTGAGCGCGCTGGCGCTGTTCGCCCGGCAGGTGACCGAGAGCCGCGGCCAGGTCAGCGATGCACAACTCGCCGCGGCACGCGCCGGCGGTTTGAGCGATGCGAAGATCGTCGAGCTGATCGCCCAGGTCACCTTGCTCACGCTGACCAACTACCTCAACAACGTCGCTTCCACCGACGTCGACTTTCCGCCCGTGACCCTGTGAGCACGGCAGACAGAGGAGCAAGCGCAATGAAACCGGTAACCCTCTACACCACGAGTCACTGCCCTTACTGCGTCAACGCCAAGTCGTTGCTGGCACGCAAGGGCATCACCCCGAACGAGATCGACGTGGCGTCCTCGCCGCAGGCCCTGGCGCAGATGATGGAGCGCACCCGGCGCCGGACGGTGCCGCAGATCTACATAGGCGAGCTGCACGTCGGCGGCTTCGACGACCTGGCCGCCCTGGAGCGTCGCGGCGAGCTGGATGGGCTGTTGCAGGGCTAGTGCTAATGTCCGGCACGGTGCCGGGCGCCTCAGGTGTCGCGCAGCAGGTCGTTGGCGTCGAGCAGGCGATAGGCGATCTCGGGGCGTTTTTCCAGCGCCCGGCGGATCGCCGAAGGGATCGACTGGCGGGTCTTGCGGCAGAGGCCGGGCAGGGGATCGATCTGGATCTGCAGGCCGCGCATGCTGCGCACTTCGTTGAAGCCGGGGGCGATCTCCAGGCGGATGCCGAGTTGCTCGTACATGCGCCGCTGCATGTGTTCGAGGTCGGGGAGGTCGGTGAGGTTCTCAAGGCGTTCGAGCAGGCGCTTTTCCTCGCTGCGGGTGAGACCGAGGATGCGCAGGTCGGCGCCCGGGGTTTCGTGCAGCCGCTCGCGCTCGCAGTTGCAGGCGCCGGGAGGGCAGGGTTGGCGGGTCGGCGGAGGCGTCATGGGTCCGATCATAGCCATCCGCAGTGGCGCTTGCCCACTACTGAGCGACGGGTGCGCGGGGCCGAACGGTGGCGATTCGTTCGCACAGCGGCGTCAGCGGCACTTACGAAAAAGGCGATCCGTCTGGATCGCCTTTTTCGTTGCCTCTTCGGCGTTTCGATCAGCCCAGCGCGCGGCGCGGGGGCTGGCGCAGCGGCGCGCCATCGGCCTTGTAGTAGCGCGTTTCGCTGCGCGGCAGGGGCGTGACGCCGCGAATCCGATCGGCGATCTTCTCGGCGATCATGATGGTGGTGGCGTTGAGGTTGCCGGTGATGATCTGCGGCATGATCGAGGCGTCCACCACGCGCAGGCCCTGCACCCCGTGCACCCGGCCCTGGCCGTCCACCACCGCCATCGCGTCGCTGCCCATCTTGCAGGTGCAGGAGGGGTGGTAGGCGGTTTCCGCGTGTTCACGGACGAAGGCGTCCAGCTGTTCGTCGCTCTGCACCTCGACGCCGGGGCTGATCTCGCGGCCGCGGTACGGGTCGAGCGCCGGCTGCGCCATGATCTCGCGGGTGATGCGGATGGCGTCGCGGAACTCCTGCCAGTCCTGCTCGCTGGACATGTAGTTGAAGAGGATGCTCGGGTGCTCGTGCGGGTCCTTGGACTTCACTTGCACGCGGCCGCGGCTGGGCGAGCGCATCGAGCCGACGTGGGCCTGGAAGCCGTGCTCTTCCACCGCGTTGCTGCCGTTGTAATTGATCGCCACCGGCAGGAAGTGGTACTGGATGTTCGGCCACTCGAACTCCTCGCGGCTGCGGATGAAGCCGCCGGCCTCGAACTGATTGCTGGCGCCGATGCCGCTGCCGGCGAACAGCCACTGCGCGCCGATCGCCGGCTGGTTGTACCACTTGAGGGCCGGATACAGCGAAACCGGCAGGGTGCAGCTGTATTGCAGGTACATCTCCAGATGGTCCTGGAGGTTCTCGCCGACGCCCGGCAATTCGTGCACCAGTTCGATGCCAAGGCGTTGCAGCAGGTCGGCCGGGCCGACGCCGGAGCGCTGGAGAATCTGCGGCGAGGCGATGGCGCCGCCGCACAGCAGCACTTCGCGATTCGCCCGCACGCTGACCGTTTCCTTCAGGTGGCCCCTCTGGTAGCTGACGCCCACTGCGCGCGTGCCCTCGAAGAGGATGCGGTCGGTCATCGCGTGGGTGACGATGGTCAGGTTGGGGCGCGATTTGGCCTGGTCGAGGTAGCCGCGTGCGGTGCTGGCGCGGCGGCCGTTCGGCGTGACGGTGCGGTCCATCGGGCCGAAGCCTTCCTGCTGGTAGCCGTTGAGGTCGTCGGTGCGCGGGTAACCGGCCTCGACGCCGGCCTGGATCATCGCCTCGAACAGCGGGTTGTTGCCCGCTTTCGGCGTGGTCACGCTGACCGGGCCGTCGCCGCCGTGGAAGTCGTTGGCGCCGGTGTCGCGGCTCTCCGCCTTGCGGAAATACGGCAGGCAGTCCTGGTAGGTCCAGTCCTCCAGGCCCGGTTCCTTCGCCCAGTTGTCGAAGTCCATCGCGTTGCCGCGGATGTAGCACATGCCGTTGATCAGCGACGACCCGCCCAGCCCTTTGCCACGGCCGCACTCCATGCGGCGGTTGTTCATGTGCGGCTCGGGATCGGTCAGGTAGGCCCAGTTGTAGCGGCGGCCCTGCAAGGGGAAGGCGAGGGCGGCGGGCATCTGCGTGCGGAAGTCCATCCGGTAGTCGGGACCGCCGGCTTCCAGCAGCAGCACGCTGACGTCGCGGTCTTCGCTCAGGCGCGCGGCGAGGACGTTACCGGCCGAGCCGGCGCCGATGATGATGTAGTCGTACTGCATGAAACCTCCTTTCGCATTGTTCGGCTCGGGTGGCCCCGCGGGGCCGGCAGGCATTCAGAACACCGAGGCGAAATCACCCAGCTCGACCTGCACCGATTTGATCTGCGTGTAGTGTTCCAGCGTGGCGACGCCGTTCTCACGGCCGACACCGGAGTGCTTGTAGCCGCCCACCGGCATTTCCGGCGCGGATTCGCCCCAGGTGTTGATCCAGCAGATGCCGGCCTGCAAGCGATGGATCACCCGGTGCGCGCGGGCGAGGTCACGGGTCACCAGGCCGGCGGCGAGGCCGTAGTCGGTGTCGTTGGCGCGGCGGATGACCTCCTCTTCGCCGTCGTAGGTGAGGATGCTCATCACCGGGCCGAAGATTTCCTCGCGTACGATCTGCATGTCGTCGGTGCAGTCGCTGAACACCGTGGGTGCGACGAACGCACCTTTGCCCAGCTCGCCTTCCGTCACGCGCCCGCCGCCGATCAGCAGGCGCGCGCCTTCACGCTTGCCGCTCTCGATGTAGCGCAGCACCGACTCCATGTGCGCGAAGCTCACCAGCGGGCCGAAGTTGACGCGCGCATCCAGCGGGTCGCCGAGGCGGATGCGCTTCACCCGTTCCACCACCTTGGCCTCGAACGCCGCCTGCAGCGCGCGCGGTACGAAGACCCGCGTGCCGTTGGTGCAGACCTGCCCGGAGCTGTAGAAGTTGGCCATCAGCGAGATGGCGGCGGCGCGGTCGAGGTCGGCATCCTCGAAGACGATCAGCGGCGACTTGCCGCCCAGCTCCATGGTCACTTCCTTGAGCGTCGAGGCCGAGGCGCTGGCCATCACCTTCTTGCCGGTGGCGACGCCGCCGGTGAAGGAGACCTTGGCGATCCCCGGATGCTCGGCGAGCGCCTGGCCGACCTCGGCGCCGCTGCCGGTGAGCACGTTGAACACGCCATCCGGCAGGCCTGCTTCGCTGTAGATCTCAGCCAGCTTGAGCGCCGTCAGCGAGGTGACTTCACTGGGCTTGAAGATCATCGCGTTGCCGGCCGCCAGGGCCGGCGCGGATTTCCACAGGGCGATCTGGATCGGGTAGTTCCAGGCGCCGATCCCGGCGACCACGCCCAGCGGCTCGCGGCGGGTGTAGACGAAGGAACCCTCGCGCAGCGGAACCTGCAGGCCCTCGAGGGCCGGGATCAGCCCGGCGTAGTACTCCAGCACGTCGGCGCCGGTGACGATGTCCACCGCGGTGGTTTCCGACAGCGCCTTGCCGGTGTCGAGGGTTTCCAGTTCGGCCAGCGCGTCGTTGCGCTCGCGCAGCAGGTCGACGGCGCGACGCAGGATGCGCGAGCGCTGCATCGCGGTCATGGCCGCCCAGACCTTCTGTCCGCGCTGCGCGGCCTCGACGGCGCGGTCGACGTCGGCGCGCGTCGCCGCCTGCAGTTCGGCGATGACCTCGCCGTTGGCCGGGTTGATGGCCTCGAAGGTCTCGCTACCGCTGCTGCTCTGATAGCGACCGTCGATGTGGAGTTGTTGCACGCCAAAGCGGGACATGAAGGCTCCTCTCATGGGTGGATTGCTGGTCGCAGGGCGCGCTGCGCGCCGCAGCGAATGTGGCGTTGCCCGGCGGTGCGCGCGACGCACCCTACGGGTACCGGTGTCGCTGTAGGGTGCGCCGTGCGCACCAGGGAATGCGCGGTTGCCGGCGGTGCGCGTGGCGCACCCTAAGGTTGCGAAGCGATGTAGCGATCGACTATCAGCAGAGCCTGCGACAGGTCGAAGGGTTCACCGCTGAGCACGCTGCGCAGCCACAATCCGTCGATCAGGCCGGCGAGGCCCTGCGCCGCCAGGCGCGCCTCGTCGCGCGGCAGGAAGCGGCGGAACTCGTAACAGAGGTTCGAGTACAGCCGGCGGCTGTTCACCTGCTGCAGCCGGTACAGCTGCGGGTGATGCATGCTGCTGGCCCAGAACGCCAGCCAGGTCTTCATCGCCGCGGCGTTGGTCTGGCTGTCGTCGAAGTTGGCCAGCGCGATCGCCCGCAGGCGGGCCTGGGGCGAGCGGTCGGCGAGGGCGTCGAGACGCGTGCGCACGGCGCTGCCCAGATGCGTCAGCAGGTAGCGCATGGTCGCTTCCAGCAAGCCGTTCTTGTCGCTGAAGTAGTGGCTGATGATGCCGTTGGACACGCCGGCGCGGCGTGCGATCTGCGAGATCGACGCCTCGTGCATGCCCACTTCGTTGACGGCGGCGAGCGTCGCTTCGATCAGCTGCTGCCGGCGTATCGGCTGCATTCCCACTTTCGGCATGTGCGTCTCCTGGCGCGGCGTTTTGGGGTGGCCGGGCGTGTTCTGCGGACGCGGCGGCCGATGGCATCACCCCTTCAATCTAGTCGTTTTTAATTGAACGTTCAATCAATAAAAAGTATATTTCACCTCCGCCGCAGCGTCGATCCGCGCGACGTCCTGCTCGCCGCCGCCTGCTTCGCGCCTGAACGAAGCGGCCGACGAGGCGTCTATCTTCCTGGCTCAACAGCCCGGTAATCGCGGCTCCGGGCCGCTCTCCACAGGCGCCGGAGGCCACCGGCGGGCCACGCCGGACACGGATCGCGCTGCGACTCATCCAAGGGACCTTCCAGGGGAAAACATGCCTTCGACCGACCTCCAGACGAAACCCAGAGATTCGCTCAACAAGGCGGTCTTCTTCACCGCCGCGGGGCTGATCCTCGCCTTCACGCTGATGACCGTGTTCTTCACCGAGGTGTCGGGGCGAACCATCGGCGCGGTGCTGAGCTGGGTGTCGTCCACCTTCGGCTGGTACTACCTGCTGGCGGCCACGCTCTACATCGTCTTCGTGCTCTTCGTGGCGAGCTCGCGCTTCGGTGCCATCAAGCTCGGCCCGGAGCAGTCCAAGCCCGAATTCAGCCTGCTCAGCTGGTCGGCGATGCTGTTCGCCGCCGGCATCGGCATCGACCTGATGTTCTTCTCGGTGGCCGAGCCGGTGACCCAGTACATGCTGCCGCCCGAAGGCGAGGGGCAGACGGTGGAGGCGGCGCGCCAGGCGATGGTCTGGACGCTGTTCCACTACGGCCTGACGGGCTGGTCGATGTACGCGCTGATGGGCATCGCGCTCGGCTACTTCAGCTACCGCTACAACCTACCGCTGACGATCCGCTCCTCGCTGTACCCGATCTTCGGCAAACGCATCGACGGGCCGATCGGCCACAGCGTCGACATAGCCGCGGTGGTCGGCACCATCTTCGGCATCGCCACCACCCTGGGCATCGGCGTGGTGCAGCTGAACTACGGGCTGAAGGTGCTCTTCGACCTGCCGGAAAACCTCACGGTGCAAGGCGCGCTGATCCTGCTGTCGGTGGTGATGGCGACGATCTCGGTCACCTCCGGGGTGAACAAGGGCATCCGTATCCTTTCCGAACTCAACGTGCTGCTGGCGCTGGGGCTGCTGCTTTTCCTGCTGTTCTTCGGCCACACCGAGTTCCTGCTCAACGCGCTGGTGCTGAACATCGGCGACTACGTCAACCGCTTCCTCGGCATGACGCTGAACAGCTTCGCCTTCGACCGGCCGACCGAGTGGATGAACAGCTGGACGCTGTTCTTCTGGGCCTGGTGGGTGGCCTGGGCGCCCTTCGTCGGGCTGTTCCTGGCGCGCATCTCGCGCGGGCGGACGATTCGCCAGTTCGTTCTCGGCACGCTGATCATCCCGTTCGTGTTCACCCTGCTGTGGCTGTCGATCTTCGGCAACAGCGCGCTGTACCAGATCCTCCACGGCAACCTGGCCTTCGCCAACGAAGTCATCGCCCACCCGGAGCGCGGCGTCTACAGCCTGCTGGCGCAGTATCCGGGCTTCACCCTCAGCGCCTCGGTGGCGACCATCACCGGGCTGCTGTTCTACGTGACCTCCGCGGATTCCGGCTCGCTGGTGCTGGGCAACTTCACCTCGCGGCTCGCCGACATCAACAGCGACGCGCCCAATTGGCTGCGCATCTTCTGGTCGGTGACCATCGGCCTGCTGACCCTGGGCATGCTGATGACCGACGGCATCACCGCGCTGCAGAACACCACGGTGATCATGGGCCTGCCGTTCAGCTTCGTGATGTTCTTCGTGATGGCCGGGCTGTACAAATCGCTGCGCCTGGAGGACTACCGCAAGGCCAGCAACCTGCAGCCGCTCGCCAGCATGTCGGTGGACGCCTCGCTGAACTGGAAGCAGCGCCTGTCGCGGGTGATGCATTTCCCCGGCACCTCGCACACGCAGAAGATGCTCGACAGCGTCTGCCGCCCGGCGATGCAGGAAGTGGCGCAGGAGCTGGAACTGCGCGGCGCCAAGGTGCAGTTCTCCGAACATCCGCCGACCGGCGACGAGAAACTCAGCCACCTGGAGCTGCTGGTGCTGCTGGGCGACGAGCAGAACTTCGTCTACCAGATCTGGCCGCAGGAATACGTGGTGCCGGGCTTCACCTACCGCGCCCGCGCCGGCAAGTCGCATTACTTCCGCCTGGAGACCTTCCTGCGCGAAGGCACACAAGGCAACGACCTGATGGACTACAGCAAGAACCAGGTGATCAACGACATCCTCGACCACTACGAGCGCCACCTGAACTTCCTGCACATCTACCGCGAGGCGCCAGGCAACGCGCTGACCTTCCCGGAGTGAGGGAAGATCGAGGCAGGTACGCCGACGGTCGAGATGCGCGGCTACCTGTCGGTCCTGTGGCATCTCGGGCTGCTGGACGAGGTCTTCCCTGTCTCTTCGCCGGGTAGCGACGAGCATCGGGTTCGACTCAGGAAAATGGCGGAGGACGATTTTTGATGGCCACTGCCTGTCTCTATGTCCAACTGACCGGCTCGCTGGAGGTGACCACGCTAGTACGCCTGCAGGTGGCGTGCCCGGCTTCATCAGGGACGCGTCTGCGGATGGTTGGGGGCAACGCCTGATCGAAAGGAGAATGGCGCGCCTCTGGACGCCATCGGCTACCTGCGCTCTCCCCACCATGACCGGGCAGGCAATTTAGTGGCCGGCGCAAGCCGCGTGCCGCACCTCCGCCAGCACCTCGCCCGCTCCTGACCGGGGCGCGCCGAGTTCAGCCATTCGGGCCCGCGACGGGTTTGCGCATGCGCATCGAATAGCGCAGCCGGGCGTGGGCGTCGTAGCCGTCCGCCTTGCTGTACAGGGCGTCCTGGTCCACGGTTTCCACCGCCAGCCCATGGCGTTCGCCCAGGTCGTGCCAGAAGCTGCGGCGCAA
The DNA here is from genome assembly GCF_029959715.1 of Pseudomonas sp. PS02288. Classification (NCBI taxonomy): domain Bacteria; kingdom Pseudomonadati; phylum Pseudomonadota; class Gammaproteobacteria; order Pseudomonadales; family Pseudomonadaceae; genus Pseudomonas; species Pseudomonas sp. PS02288. Next base: position 83,239 of record NZ_JASCPA010000004.1, read on the forward strand.
GAAGGCGTTGCCCGAAGGTCGGTGCTCGCTGCGATAGCGGCCCAGGCGTTCCGGGTCGTTGAGCAGGCCGATGTAGATCAGCCCGCCGGGACGGGCCAGGCGGACCATCTCCAGAGCGGCCCGCTCGCACGCCGCCTGCGACGGCAGGTAGAGGAACACCGCGTTGGAGATCACCTTGTCGTAGTGATTGGCGGTCGCGCGGGAGAGGTCCTGCACGTCGCCCACCCAGAACTCGCCCTGCAATCGGGACTGGGCGACCCTGATCAGCTCGGCCGACAGGTCCATGCCGTCGAACTCGATCTGCCAGTGTGCCTGCAAGGCGTGGAGGAACGCGCCTGAGCCGCAGCCCGCCTCGAACACCCGGTCGCCGTCCTGCACGCCGATGAAGCGCGCGCAGTTCTGGCAGAAGGCCTGCCAGTCGCTACGCGAAAACAGCCCCCAGTTGTTCAGTTCGTGCAGGTCGCTTCGCTCGCTGTCCCTGGCCAGCTCGTCGTACTGCGCGGCGACCGCCGAGATCGGCGAGGCGGGGCGAGCAACTGGCGCCGCGCAAGGATTTCGGCAGCCAGCGGATGGCCCGCCAGCTCGGCCAGCCACGCCACCCGCTCCTCGGGTTCCAGTGGCTCCCAGTGGTCGCCGAGCTCAGGGTTCCTGAGGTCGAGCAGTTCGAAGTGCCGCGTCAGGTCGTGGTAGATCAGCAGCCAGTGCTGGCGACTCAGGGCGAAGGGTTCGCAGGCCCATTGGCGGAACGCGCTGGTGTTGTGCATCAGCAGGGTCCTGCCGGCGCCGATGGGCGCCAGCAGGCTTTGCCCCGAGCCCAGGCGCTGGCGCGTTTCGAGGTCGACGCCGAACAGTTGCAGCAACGTCGGATCCAGGTCGATATGGCTTACGGTGACCTCGACGTTGGCCCGCAACTGCCGGCATTGCGCGTGGTCGAGGGCGTTGGCCGGCCAGCGCAGCCAGAACGGCACCGACAGGTTGTCGAGGTCCAGCTGGTCGAGGCGCAGCGGCATGCGCCGCGCCTGCTGGCGGTCGTAGCGCTCCTGCGTCTCGCCGTGGTCGGCGGTGAAGGAGATCAGCGTGTTGCCCAGCTGGCCGCTGGCCGAGAGGCTGTCCAGCAGCTCGCCCAGGCAGGCGTCGAAGAGGCGCAGCGCGTCGAGGTAGTCGGTGAGTGCCGAGGGTTTGCGCGTCGGCCGGTCGCCGCCCTGGGGGCTAAACGGCGCGTGCAGCATGTTGTAGTTGACCACCGAGAAGAACGGCGCGGCGCAGCGCGGCAGTTCGGCCGTCAGGTAGCGGTTCAGTACGCGATCATCCATCGCCATGTCGTTCACGGCCTGCTCGCCGAGCACCTCGCGGTAAACGGCGCGGTCCAGCGAAGGGCCGATAGAACGAGGTGTTGGTAGCCCCGCGACTTGGCGACATCCCAGAGCAACGGCGTGCGGTGGAAACGCTCCCAGGATTGCTCGGGCGACAGGCCGGTGAAAAGGCTGGCATAGGCGATGTCGCTGCTCGATGAGTTGGCCAGCGCCTGGGGGAAGTCGACCAGCCGCCCCGAGTCGATCTCCTGCCTGACGAACGCCTGGTACCGCGGCGTCGCCTCGCGCCCGGCCGGGCTTTCCAGCACGCGCCTGGACAGGCTCTCGCAGACGATCAGCAGCACGTTGGGCCGGGTTGAGCTGAAGGGCCAGGCGGTGGGGCGGGGGAGTTCCTCGCGCTGCGCTGCCGCCAGCCCGGCGACCCGTTCAGGTTCGCGGCGGCTTTTCCACCATGCCAGGATCAGATTGGGCACCGGCAGCCTGGGTGACCCGCGCCGCAGCGACAGGCCGTTCACGCCCAGGTAGCCGGCCCAGAGGACGACGAGGAGACCACCGGGCGCGGCGAACGCCGGGCCGGTGGCCGCCAGCAGGCAGGCGCCCAGCACGGCCAGCAGGAGCAACCCGTCGCGCGCGCCGAGTTCCTGGCGTAACAGCAACTTCGCATTGGCCGGTTGGCGCCGGGCGAAGCGCAGTGCATCGGCATCCACAGGCCAGCCCAGTCGGGCGTAGAAGGCGCGATCCAGCGCGACCGCCACGCCATAGGCCAGCGCCAGGGTAGCCAGAGCAGGTTGGGCGTGACCAGGCCCAGCACTTCGAGGGCGGCGAGCTCCAGCAGCGCACGCCTTCGCGGTAGGCGACGCGGCCAGAGCGCCAAGGCCAGCATCAGGCAGGGAAAAACGGAGCGCGCCACGAGGGCAATCGCAACGGTGGAATCAGAACTCTGCATGGATCACGCGACGGCTCTGAGTGGGCGGCGAAGGTCCGGTAGGCCGACGGAATCGGCAGCGGGCGCCCGCCAGTCATTCTGCCGCCGGTTTCTCGAAGTAGAGTAGCCAGCGTCAGCCTGTCTGCGGGGAGGGCGCCTGGCGAGGACGGAATCGCACTCCGGCGCGGGGCATTCCCCGCGCGAAAAGGCCGGTGAGTGTGGCGGTTTTCCCGGCCCTGTCAAAGGCAAATCGGCGCTGGCGGACGAGCTGCCGGGAAGGCGCCGATGCGCGGGCGGCGAACGCTAGAGCATGCGTCTGAGCACGCTGTCCCGCAGGTAGAAGTGATGCCAGAGCGCGGCGGCGATGTGCAGGCCGATGACGTAGTAGAACGCTTCACCGAGGAAGACATGGGCGGCTTCGATGTTCTCCGCCATCGCCTTGTCCAGCGCGAAGGGCGAAGCGAGGGTGAGGCCGCCCAGCGGAATGCCGCCTCGCTCCAGCAGCACGACCATCAGGCCCATCAGCGGCTGTACCAGCAGGAAGCCGTAGAGCGCCAGGTGAGTCACCTTGGAGAGCAGTTGCATAAGCGGCGCAAGCGGTGGCTGCAGCGGCGGCACCGGGGAGCGCAGGCGCGCGAGCAGCCTGGGCAGGACGAGCGCCAGAACCAGCAGGCCGATCCAGAAATGCCCCTGGACGAACAGGGTTCTCGGCGTGCTGCCCTTGGGAAACCAGCCGCGGCAATTGATCAGGATGTACGCCAGGATCACCAGCCCGGCCATCACCCAGTGCAACCACCGGGAAGTGCGGGCATAGCGGGCGGGAACGGGGGTGTCGGCGGCCCGCGGATGATTGACGGTGGAACGGATGAGATCGGCCATATGCCCCTCGTGAGTAAATGGCCACCCCGAGTGGCCGTTGGTTGCGGGAAGTATCCCGGGCTTGGCTTAACGGAGTCTGAAGCTCGGCCGTGTTGGTCCTGGCCGCGTCAGCTGCTGCGCGGGATCGAAAGGCTGGCGAGCAGCCCGCCTTGCGGGTGGTTTTCCAGTGCGATGCTGCCGCCCAGGCGTTTGGCGATCATCTCCACGATCGACAGCCCGAGGCCCGCGCCATTGGGGTTGTCGCGACTGTAGAAACGCTCGAAGAGGCGTTCGATCTTTGCCTCGTCGATACCCGGCCCCCGGTCACGAACGCTCAGCACGAAGCGGTCGCCACCGGCCTCCGCGAGCTGCACGGTGACCTCGCCACCGGCGGGCGAGAAGTTGGCCGCATTGGTCACCAGGTTCTGCAGGGCGATGCCTATGGCTTGCGCGTCGCTGCGGGTTTCGTAGCGGCCGGCGGCCACCTCCAGGGACAGCTCGAGCCCCTTGTCCAGCAGCAGCGGGGTGAGTTCGGCCAGGGTCTTGCGCACCTCGCTCTCGATGTTTACCGGCTGCCAGCCCTGGCGCGCCGTCTCGGGCTCCACCCTCGCCATGGTCAGCAGCTGGTTGACCACCCGGGTCAGTCGGTCAACGCCGCCCAGCAGGAAGCGCAAGGCCTGCTCGCGGGTTTCATCGTCTTGCGCCTCCAGGGCGTTCTGCACATGGATGCGCAGGATCGCCAGCGGCGTGCGCATTTCATGGGCCGCATCGCCGATGAAGCGCCGTTCGCGTTGCAGGAGGTGGCCGACCTGCGACAGCAGCCGGTTCAGCGCGGCCTGCATCGGTTCCAGTTCCCGGGGCAGCGGGGTCAGCAGCAGTGGCTCGAGCGACTCGGCGTGCCGGCCGCGAATGACCTGTGCCATGTTCTGCAACGGCCGGAGCCCCCAGCCGACGGCCTGCCAGACCAGCACCGCGAGCAGGACCAGGCCGATCAGGTTGGGGATCAGCGTGTGCCGCACGATCCGGTCGACCAGGTCCTGACGGACATCGTCGCGCTCGCCGACCCAGATGCGCAGGCCGCGTTTCTCGTCCGGCAACAGGAAACCGTGCCAGCCGACTCCCTGGATGCTCACTTCGGCGAACCCCGGAGCGCCCGGCACCTCATCGAACACCGGAGCGCTGGCCGAGCGCACCAGGCTCTTGCCCTGCAGGTCCCAGACCTGGAAGGCCATCTTGCCTTCGTAGGGATGGCCGACCTTGTGCCGTCCCGCCTGGCTCAGCGCGGTATTGAAGGCCTCGTAGAGCTGCTGGCGCTGCTCGTCGGGCAACGGCATCTGCACGATACCCTGCAGCAGTCGGGCGCTCTGCGCCAGCTGGGCGTCGTAGATCTCGGTGATTTCGTGGCTGCTGTCGTGGAAGTTGTAGAGGGTGATGGTCAGGGTGCCTAGGATCAGCAGCGCCAGGACCAGCCACAGGGTGCGATGGCGCAACGAAGTCATCTCAGCCCTCCACCCGATAGCCGATGCCGCGCACGGTACGGATCAGCTCGGGAAACAGCTTCTTGCGCAGATGGTGAATATGCACCTCGAGGGTGTTGCTTTCGGCTTCCTCGTCCCAGCCGTACAGCAGTTGGGTGAGCCGCTCGCGGGTAAACACCTTGCCCGGTTGCGACAACAGCTCGTGCAGCAGCGTGTATTCCCGGGGCGTGAGAACCACCTGCGCGTCGCGGTAGCGCACCTGCTGGGTGGTGGGGTCGAGGCTGATTCCCGCGTGCTCGATCACCACCTGGGCACGCCCGCTACTGCGGCGCAGCAGTGCGCGCAGGCGGGCCTTGAGTTCATTGAGGTCGAAGGGCTTGACCAGGTAGTCGTCCGCGCCGGCATCAAGGCCGGCGATGCGGTCCTCGGTGTCGTCCCGCGCCGTGAGGATGAGCACCGGCAGGGTGCTGGCCTGCTGGCGGATCTGCTGCAACACCTGGATGCCGCCGAGGCGGGGCAAGCCCAAGTCCAGGACCAGCAGGTCGAAGGATTCGCTGAGCAGCGCATGCACCGCGCTGACGCCGTCCTGCAGCCAGTCCACGGTGTAACCCTCGGCGCGCAAACCGGCGCGTACGCCCTCACCGAGGGCGGTGTCATCTTCCACGAGCAGCAAACGCATGGGCATCCTTACGGGCTGGGCAATCAATCGAGCTTGGGCTCGATTTCCTTGAGTAAAGCATCGATATCGCGGCGCCGGCCTTCGTCGGCCAGTTCGCGGCCTGGCCTGGGCGCCGCCTGCCTGGCCTGGAGCAGCGCGGCCCTGGCCTCGGCGTATTTTCCTTCGCGGTACAGATGGTCGCCCCAGAAGTACAGGCTATCGATCCCGTTCGGATTGATGCGCAGGGCGTCATGCAGCAACGCGTCCGCCTTGTCGACATCGCCAAACCCGATGGGCCAGCGCGGTACTCGGTCATACAAGGCGGCGAGGCTGGTGTAGGCCGAACCTTGCAACGCCGTCGGCTCCAGTTCCAGCGCTTTTTCCAGCATCGCCTTCGACTGCTTGGCTTTGCCCAGCGCGCCCAGACCCCCTTCGGCACCGGCCCAGCTGCTCACCACGATGCCGTTCCATATCCAGGCCTCGGCGGCGGCCGGTCGTTCCTGAGTGAACGCCTGCGCCTGCGCGGCAAGCTTCTCGAACTCAGCCGCCTTCTGTTTTTCCGGCGTGTTGTACTGCACCTCCGCCCAACGCTGCTGGATGCTCAGCAGGCGCTGGCTGTCGGCCCGATCGAGGGCCCAGGCCGAGGTCTGGCCAAGCAGGCACAGCAGGGCGGCGAGGGCGGTGAGTGAGCCCGTTTTCATCGTGGGGGATTCTCCTGCAATTGAATGAAACTGCGAATGACCGGCAGCTGTTTGCGCAGGGCGCGGTCGACGACGCCGGGCAGAAGCCCATTCAGGCGGACGAAGAGCTTCTCCGGCCAGCCCAGGTACAACTCGTTGAGGTTCTTGCGAATGGCGCCCATGACTTCGCGGGCCACGCCGTGCGGCTCGTCGACGCTGGTCTTGAGGGCTTCGTTGAGGGCCATGGCGGCGCTGCTGTTCATGCGGGTGCGGGTGGCGCGGGGCGCCACGTACAACACGTTCACGTCGGTGTCGGCCAGCTCCCGACGCAGCGCTTCGGAAAAACCGCGCAAGGCGAACTTGCTCGCGCAGTACACGGCATAACCGGGATAGCCGATGGAGCCGTAGGTGGACCCGACGTTGACCACCAGCGCATGCGACTGGCTGCGCAGAATCGGCAGCAGGGCGCGCGTCAGCTGCAGGCTGGCGACCAGGTTGACCGCCAGCATGTCGGCGATCTCCGCATCGTCGAGCTGCTCGAGCAGGGCGAAACGGTTGACCCCGGCGCCGTTCAGCAGGAGGTTCACGCCTCCCAGGTGACGCGCCGCCTCGACGATGGCCTGGCGGCCGGCGCTGGTGCGCAGGTCGGCACTGACCTGATGCAGTTGCAGCGGATAGCGTGCCACCAACGCCGCCAGGGCGTCGGGCTGACGGGTCACCGCCAGCACCTGCGCGCCGCCCTCGCAGAGCTGCTCCACCAGCGCCAGGCCGATGCCGCCCGTGGCGCCGGTGAGAACCACGCGGCAGTCAGACAGCTGCATGCCGCACCTCGGTGGCCGTCGGCCGCGACTGGCTACGTGGAAGGCCGCGGAACATCTCGCTGTAGAGGTGGTAGACGACCTTGCTGGCGTGGATCACCGCCTTCTTGTCCTCGGGGTCCTCCAGTCGGTTCATCAGCGCGCGGTACGTGTCCATGTGGCCGATATCCAGCGCGCCGTGGGAGGACAGGTAGCTGAAGGCGCTCTCCGGCAACTCCAGCCGTTGCTGCAGGGTGCTGGCGGCCTGGGTGGCCAGGGCGATGCTGGTGCCCTCCAGCACGTTGACCATGCCGAACAGACCGACCGGGTTGCCCCGCGCGATCAGGTCATAGAGGTAGCCGACCATCAGCTCGATCGCCATCGAGGGTTGTCCGTCGCGCACCGCGTCGGCGTCGCCGCCACAGGCTTCGATGTCATCGAGGATCCACTTCTCGTGGCCATATTCCTCCTCGATGTATTCGCACACCGCGCCCCGCAGCCACTCCAGGCGGGCGGGCAAACGCGCGCCGCAGGTCATCAACAGCGGCACCGTATGGCGGACGTGGTAATAGGCCTGGGTAAGGAACGCCCGGTAGCTTTCCAGGCTGACGTCGCCGGCCAGAGCTTCGCGAATCACCGGCAGACTGAACAGGGTCTGGCGTTCCTGGGCGGTGGCGGCTTGCAGTTCGTCAAAGAAATTCATGGTGTGACCTCACTGGGTGATGCGTTCTGAAAGAGCGTCGCGGTAGCGCGACAGGATCGCTTCCCTGCGCAGCCGGCCGTTGCTGGTGAGCAGGCCGTTGTCCGGGGTGAAGGGTTCGGGGAGGCGTTGCCAGGCATGCACCTGGGCATAGTCCGGTAGGTGCGCGTTGGCCTGGGCGACGGTCGCGGCCAGCGTCTCGTCGCTGCAGTCGGGGTCCAGCGGCCAGAGCAGGGCCATGTTCTGGCGCATGCCCTCGCCGTGCACGAAGGCCTGGGCGATGGTGCCGCGCTGGGTCAACTCGGCCTCGACCCAGTCCGGGTTGACGTTGCGGCCGAAGCTGGTGATGAACTGGTGCTTCTTGCGCCCCAGCAGGTACAGGTAACCGTCCGCATCGAACTTGCCGATATCCCCGGTCGGCAGCCAGTCGCCGCTGAAGGGCCGCTCGCCGAGATAGCCCAGCAGGGCGGAGCCGCTGACCAGCACTTCGCCGTCATCCGCCAGCCGCACCGTGACGTGCCGCAACGGCCGCCCGACGCTGCCGGGGCGATCGTGCCCAGGGCGGTTGAGGCAGACCACCGAGGCGCACTCGGACAGCCCGTAGCCCTGATACACCGGCAGATCGACCTGGGCGGCGCGTTGCAGCAGATCGTCCGATACCCGCGCGCCGCCCACTGCGACGAAGCGGAATTGCTCGGCGGACAGCTGCTTGCGCTCGATCGCCATGACCAGGCCGAGCAGCAATTGCGGCACCAGAATCAGGCTCTGCGCGCCGCTGGTTACCAGCGCGCAAAGCAGACGTCGCCATTCCACGCCCGTGGCGCCGTGGATGCCCAGCTGCTTCTGGGAGAATACGGTGATGCTCGCCCCGGCCAGCAGCGCCGCGTAGATGCCCAGGTTCTCCAGCAGCACCGCCATCGGCAGCACCGCCAGGTAGCGTTCCGGCGCGGCCGGGCGGCTTGCGTGTTCCAGCTCCCGTGCTACCCGCAGCAGGGCCTCCGCGCTCAGGCATACGCCCTTGGGCGTACCGGTGGTGCCCGAGGTGTAGGTGATCTTCGCGGTGCCCGCGGGAATGCCCGGGTCCGCGCTTTGCGCCCGTCGCCAGAAAGCACCGTCGCGGTGAAAGCCCGCGCGCTGCATGTCGGCGGCCATCGCCTCGTCGGCAATCGCGATATCCACCTGGCTCTGGTCGAAGCAATGGACGCGCTGGTCCTGGGTGAAGAACGGCGGAAGGGTCACGCAGGGCAAACCGCTGAACAACGCCGCCAGGTCCCAGAGTACGGCTTCGGGGCTGTTGTCCATCACCAGCGCGAACACCTTGCCCACTTGTGCCTCAAGCACGGCGCGGCGCAGCTCGACTCCTTCCCACAGTTGCTGGTAGTCGAAGCGGCTGCTGTCCCCGATCAGGGCATAAGTCGAGGGGCGGAGGTTCCGGTGGTTCTGCAACTCGGCGTGCAGCGCCGTCAGTTCACGCCGCATGGCAGTGCCGCGCGTCAAAAAAAGGAAAACCCAGGCGTGCCAGCACTCCGCTGCTTTCCAGCTGCTCCAGGCCGAAGCGGATGTCGCCGGCATAGACGTGCGGATGCTGGCTGTAATAGTTCCCCCATGTGCCCTGTTCCGCGCCCAGTCTTTCCGGGTCGGCGTCGCACAGCAGAAGGGGCTCCAGGCCCAGGCGCTGAAAGCTGTTGATCAGCGTCGCGGCGCCGGTGAAAACCACCCATTCCAGCCCATGACGGGCCAGCAGCCAGGTCATCGCGACGATGATCAGCCGGGCACTGCCGGCGTTGCGCGCCGCGAGGTTGCCGACTTCGACGATGCAGCGGCGCTCCACCGGTTCGCCGGCGATGAGCGAAACGACCTGTTCCATCGGATTCTGCAGGTACTGCTCGATGAACATCGGGCCCGTTCTGCCCAGGCGGGCACCGACGGCGGCGCAAAGTTGGCCCTGGCGGTCGTGCAGGGCCATCAGCTCGGGCATGAAATGATGGATTTCGGCGTTGTGCACCGCCGCGAAGCGCTCGCGAATGAACGTCTCGACCGCCTCGCGGCCGGGGTCCTGTTCGCGCGTCAGCGACAACGCCAGCGGACGCTGCAAATCCGCGCCAAAGCTCAACGGAAACACGGTGTTCCACTCGGTATCGATCATCGACATCCCCTCCAGCGTTGATTAGCTGGGGGCACTATCGACAACGAACCTTAATGAACTCTGAAGATCGGCCGTGAGGGCGCCTCTGGTCGAGATCGCTGCAGCTGGCAGGGCCACTGAGCCCGCCTTCACGGCCGCCGGCGTCGCTGTCACGAAACTGCCTTGCATCCGGCTTAGGATGCAGTCGGTCGTCTGGATTCGCGACCGTTTGGATTGGCTCCTTTCCATGTGAACGCTTTCTCACTTGGCAGCTCGTGCATCGAGCTGCTTTTTTTTTTGCCTGCGATTCGTCCGCCGGCCTTTCGCTTCGCTCATTCCTCTGGTGACGCGGGCGGAGTTTTCCACGCCTGGCGCAGGGCATCCAGCGCGCGGCGGATCTCCGCTTCCGGCACGGCGGCGAAGCCGAGGACCAGACCGGCGCGTGCCTCCTGCGGGGTGTCGCTGTCGGGTAGCCAGTAGCGGCTCAGGGCATTGATTTCCACGCCGACGCGTTCGGCGGCGCCGATCAACTGGCGTTCGCGGGCCAGGCTGTCGACGCGCACGCAGAGGTGCAGGCCGGCGTCCACCGCCGGCATCGGCGCGCAGCCCGGTATGGCGTCCGGCCAACCGGCCAGCAGGGCGTCGCGGCGGCTGCGGGCGGCGCTGCGCATGCGGCGGATATGGCGCTGGAAATGCCCGGCGGCGATGAACTCCGCCATCACCGCCTGGGTGCCGATTTCCGAGTGGCGCATGTCAAGCGCGCGGCGCCGGGCGAAGGGCTGGGCGAGGTTCGCCGGCAGCACCAGATAGCCCAGGCGCAGCGCTGGAAAGGTGATCTTGCAGAAGGTGCCGACGTAGAGCACGCGGCCCTGGCGGTCCAGCGCGGCGAGCGGTGTCAGCGGCGTGCCGCTGTAGCGGTACTCGCCGTCGTAGTCGTCCTCGACGATCCAGCCGTCGTGGCGCTCGGCCCAGTCCAGCAGTTCCAGGCGCCGCGCCAGCGAGAGGGTGACGCCGGTGGGGTACTGGTGCGACGGCGTGACGTAGGCCAGGCGGCAGTCGCCGGCGCGCTCCAGGGCGGCGCAGTCCAGTCCCTCGGCGTCCACCGGGATGCCGTGCAGGCGCGCGCCGGCCACGGCGAAGGCATGCCCGGCGGCGCGGTAGCCGGGGTTCTCGATCGCCACGCGGTCGCCGGGGCGCAACAGCAGCTGCGCGCAGAGGCTGATCGCCTGCTGCGCGCCGCAGGTGACGACGATCTGCGCCGGGTCGCAGTGCAGGCCGCGGCTGTTGCGCAGGTAGGCGGCGATCAGTTCGCGCAGTTGCGCATCGCCAGCCGGGTCGCCGTAGCCCAGCCGCGCCGGCGACGGCTTGCGCCAGAAACGCGCCGACAGCCGCGCCCAGGTCTCGAAGGGAAACAGGTCGAACGCCGGTACGCCGACGCGGAACGCCCGTGGCGCGCCCTGCGGGGGCGGCGACAGGTGATGCTCCGTCAATTGCCGCAGCGCCGCGCTGGGCGGCGGACCGCCGTTGACCAGCGCCGCCGTGCGCACCGCGCCCACCGGGGCGGCGACGTAGGTGCCATCGCCGACACGGCCCTCGACGTAGCCCTCGGCGTACAGCTGGTCGAACGCGCGGGTCACGGTGTTGCGCGAGATGCCGAGCAGGGCGGCAAGGTCGCGGCTCGCCGGCAGCCGCGTGCCGCCGGGCAGGCGCCCGTCCAGCATGCGCTCGCGCAAGGCCTGGTAGAGCTGGCGGGCGAGACCCTTGCCGGGTTCGAGGCGGATGCCGGAAAGGTCGAAGGGAAGCGGGACAGCTGGCATGGATTGGCCCTGTCGAAGTCGGCATAAATGGATCTTGGGGAAGGCCAATAGTCTGCATAGGATGATCCCGTCAAGCCAGGAGAATCACCCCATGTACGTCCCAACCGCCTTCCGCCAGGACGAACTCGCCGAACTGCACCTGCAGATCGCCGACAGCCGCCTGGCGGTGCTGGTCAGCCACGCCGCGGACGGGTTGCAGGCCAGCCACCTGCCGTTGCTGCTGGTGCCGGAGGAGGGTCCGTTCGGCACGCTCTACGGGCATGTCGCCCGGGCCAATCCGCACGGGCGGGTGCTCGCCGAGGGCGGTCCGGCGCTGGCGGTGTTCAGCGGGCCGGATGCCTACGTGAGCCCGTCTTGGTATCCGGCGAAGGCCGAGCACGGCAAGGTGGTGCCGACCTGGAACTACATCGCCGTCCACGCGCAGGGTCGCGCCGAGGTCTTCGACGAACCGGCGCGCCTGCTCGACCTGCTCGCCCGCCTCAGCGACCGTCACGAGGCCGGGCGCGCGCAGCCCTGGGCGCTGGGCGATGCACCGCGCGACTATATCGATGCCATGCTGCGCGCCATCGTCGGTTTCGCCTTGCCCATCGAGCGCCTGGAAGGCAAGTGGAAGCTCGGCCAGAACCGCAGCGCCGCGGACCGCCAGGGCGTGCGCGACGGCCTTGGCGCCAGCACCGATGCGCGCGACCGCGAACTGGCGCAGCGCATGAATCACCCATCCTGAACCCACGCAGAAGGAACCCGCATGTCCACCCTCGAAATCCGCGCCGTCACGGCAGCCGACCATGACGCCTGGCTGCCGCTCTGGCAGGGCTATCTGACGTTCTATAAGAGCGAGCTGGCCGAAGGCACCACGCCGGTCACCTGGCAGCGCTTCCTCGATCCCGCCGAGCCGATGCACGCCGCGCTGGCCTGGCAGGACGGCCGCGCCGTCGCGGTGGTGCACTGGATCTTCCACCGATCCTGCTGGACGCTGGGCGACTACTGCTACCTGCAGGACCTGTTCGTCGCCGGCGACCTGCGTGGCAGCGGCATCGGCCGGCGGATGATCGAGCACGTCTACGCCGAGGCCCGCGCCGCCGGCGCCTCGCGCGTGCACTGGCTGACCCACGAAACCAACACCGACGCCATGCAGCTCTACGACCGCATCGGCGACCGCTCCGGCTTCGTCCAGTACCGCAAGCTGTTCTGATCAGGAAGTGCCCCATGACCACCGAACGACACCTCGACTGGCAACCCGTCGCCGCGCCGTCGCACACCCCCATCGACGGTCGCTTCGTGCGGCTGGAACCGCTGGATAGCGCACGCCACGGCGACGATCTGTGGCGGGCGCTGCAGGGGCCGGAGGCCGACCCGCTGCTGTGGGAATATCAGCCGTACGGGCCATTCGCCGAGCGCGCGCCCTTCGATGCCTGGCTGGCGGGCAACCAGGCCAGCGCCGATCCGCTGTTCTTCGCCGTTATCGATCGCGCCAGCGGGCGCGCGGTCGGCCTGCTCGCCTACCTGCGCCTGGCGCCGAAGGACGGCTGCATCGAGATCGGCCACATTGCCTTCGGCCGCGTCATGCAGCGCACGCCGGGCTCGACCGAGGCGGTCTACCTGCTGGCGCAACGGGTGATGGACGAGCTGGGCTACCGCCGCCTGGAATGGAAGTGCAACGCGCTCAACGCCCGCTCGATGCGCGCGGCGCAGCGCCTGGGCTTCGTCCACGAAGGCACCTTCCGCCAGCACATGGTGGTCAAGAGGCGCAATCGCGACAGCGCCTGGTTTTCCCTGCTCGACAGCGAATGGCCGCGCTGCCAGGCGGCATTCGCGCGCTGGCTGGGCGAGGACAACTTCGATGGAGAAGGGCGCCAGAAGCAGAGCCTGGAAGCACTGCGCGGCTGAGGGGCGGCCGGCGCTTCAGGCCGCCGGTTCGTTGCTCAGCCTGAGCGTCACCTTGTTCTGGTTCAGGCACTGCAGCAGCTTGCCGGTGGGCTGCTGGTCGGTGATCAGGCAGTCGACCTGGTGCCAGGAGGCGTAGCGACCGGGGAAGGTGCTGTTGAACTTGGAATGGTCGGCGACGATCAGCGTCTTGCTCGAACGCTGCATCATCGTGCTGTACACCGCGCTGCAGTCGATCAGAGCATCGCTGGCGCCGTCGTCCGACAGGCCGCTGGCACCGAGAATCGCATAGTCCGCGGAGAAGCCGTTGAGGAAGGCGATGGTGTGCGCGCCGACCATCGCGCCCTCGGTGGCGTGGTACTCGCCGGGCAGCACGATGACGCGGATGGTCGGGTTGATCGACAGCACCGTGGCCACGCCGAAGGAGTGCGTGAGCACGGTGATGTCCTTCATCTCGGTGGCGATGCGCCGGGCCACGTGCACGGTGGTGGAGCCGGAGCCGAGCATGAGGATCTGCGCATCGGCGATCAGCTGCACGGTGGCCCGCGCGATGCGTTCGCGCTCGTTGATGTAGAGGCGGTGGCGTTCGGTCAGCGAGGGCTCGCTGGCGATGGCGCGCACGGCGCCGCCGTAGGTGCGGTTCAGGTGGCCGCCCTGGGTCAGCTCGTCGAGGTCGCGGCGGATGGTTTCGGTGGACACGTTGTGCAGGCGGGCCAGGTCGACGATGCGCAGGCTCGGCGCGTTGTTGAGTTCCGCCATGATCTTGGCCTGGCGTGCGGTTTTCGCTCTGGACATGTGCCCTCGAATCGCTGCGTTGAAGGTGGGCGCCAACTGTGGGATTCACCACAAAAAGGCCGATGGATTGCGCATGGTAGATCATTCGCCCCCGTGCGGGAACGCCCGGCGCCGTCACCCGCGGTGCTCGGTGTTGAAGGCTTTCCCATCGCCCGAAATGGGGTCGTCTCGCCCTGAAAATGTTGCAAGCGCAATATTTAATCTTGTTGCTGTGGTTCAAATGTTGTACTTCTAGCGCACCAAGGTTGTGGGGGTTGTCATGTTGTACGAAAGCGAATTTCTTCAGCGGCTCGAGGCCGGGCTGCGCGGAGCGCTGCCGAACTGGGGGCTGCCGGGGGATGCGGCGGTCAGATTGCTGGCGATCTCGGAGAACGCCACCTATCTGGTCGAGGACACTGCCACAAAACGCCGGCAGGTGATTCGCGTGCAGCGCCCCGACTATCACAGCGTCGCCGAGATCGAGTCCGAGCTGAGCTGGATTCTCGCGTTGCGCGAGTCCGGCCTGGTCAGCGCGCCGGCGCCGATTCCCACCCTCGACGGACGCCTGCTGTGCTCCTTCGCCGATGGCGACACGGTGCGCCACGTCGCCGCCTTCGAGTGGATGCCGGGCAGCGAGCCGGACGCCGCCGGCGACCTCGCCGAGTGGTATCGCGTGCTCGGCCAGATCAACGCGCGCCTGCACCAGCACAGCCGCAGCTGGGTCAAGCCAGAGGGCTTCGTGCGCAAGGTGTGGGACTTCGACACCATCATCGGCCCGCGGGCGCACTGGGGCGACTGGCGCCAGGCGCTGGGCCTCGATGCGCACGGACGCGACGTGCTGGAACGTACCCAGGCGCTGCTGCGCGCGCAGACCGCGGCCTACGGCACCGATGCGCAGCGTTTCGGCCTGGTCCACTGCGACATGCGCCCGGCCAACCTGCTGGTGCATGGCGACCGCCTCAGCGTGATCGACTTCGACGACTGCGGGTTGAGCTGGTACGCCTACGACTTCGCCGCCTGCGTCAGCTTCCTCGAGGAAGACTCGCGGATACCGGACTTCCTCGCCGCCTGGCTGGACGGCTATCGCAGCGTTGCCGAGTTGCCCCGGGAGGACGAGGACGCCATTCCCATGCTGCTGATGCTGCGTCGCATGCAACTCACCGCCTGGATCGCCAGCCACGCCGAAACGCCCACCGCGCAGTCGATGGGCGAGGACTACACCCGCGGCACCGTTGCCCTGGCCGAGCGCTACCTGAGCGCCTATGCAGAGAAGGACCCGAGATGACCGAGTCGAAGCAAATCCTCCAGTTGAACCGCTTCGACATGGCCAGCGCCGAGCGCCTCGACGCGCGCCTGGCGACGCTGGTCGAGCGTCGCCGCGCCTCGTTCGGCGCCTCCTCGGTGCTGTTCTACCAAAAGCCGCTGGAGATCGTTCGCGCCGAGGGCGTGACCATGTTCGACGCGGCCGGCAAGGCCTACCTGGACGTCTACAACAACGTGCCCACCGTCGGCCACTGCCACCCGCAAGTAGTCGAGGCGATCAGTCGCCAGGCCGCGCTGCTCGCCACCAACAGCCGCTACCTGTACGAGAACCTGCATACCTACGCGGAAACCCTGCTGGCGACCTTCCCGGCGTCGCTGTCGAATCTGGTGCTGACCTGTACCGGCAGCGAGAGCAACGACATCGCCCTGCGCATGGCGCAGACCCACACCGGCGGCAACGGCTTCGTGGTGACCGAGACGGCCTATCACGGCAACACCACGGCGGTGATGGAAATCTCGCCGTCGTCGTACCGCAAGGGCAGCCCGCTGCCGCCGCACATCCGCACCATCCCGGCGCCGGACAGCTATCACCTGGAGCCGGGGCAGGAGGTCGGCAAGGTGTTCGCCGCGCACCTGCGCGCGGCCATCGCCGACCTGCAGAACAACGGCATCACCTTCGCCGGGCTGGTGGTGGACACGGTGTTCTCCAGCGACGGCGTGTTCGCCGATCCCGCCGGCTTTCTCGCCGAGGCGCTGGCCGTGGTGCACGAGGCGGGCGGGCTGTTCATCGCCGACGAGGTGCAGCCGGGCTTCGGCCGCACGGGCAAGGGCCACTGGTGTTTCGCCCGGCACGGCATCGAGCCGGACATCGTCACCCTGGGCAAACCCATGGGCAACGGCTACCCCATGGCCGGTGTCGTCACGCGCCCGGGACTGCTCGAGGCGTTCTGCGCCGAAACCGGCTACTTCAACACCTTCGGCGCCAACCCGGTGGCCGCCGCGGCCGGTCTAGCGGTGTTGCAGGTGATCGAGCAGGAAGGGCTGATCGCCAACGCCGACCGGATCGGCACGCTGCTGCGTGACGGCCTGCGCGACCTCGGTCGTCGCGACGAGCGGATCGGCGACGTGCGTGGCGCCGGCCTGTTCATCGGCCTGGAATTCAGCCGTGGCCAGCGCGAGCCGGATGCCAGCCTGGCGGCTTACGTGATCAACGCGATGAAGGAGGAGGGCATACTGATCGGCGCGGCCGGCGCCTACGGCAACGTCCTGAAGATTCGTCCGGCGCTGTGCTTTGGCGAGGACAACGCCGGCTTCTTCGTCGAGACGCTGGAGAAGGTGTTGCGGGCCGTGTGAGCCGCGCGCCCTGAAAGGCGGGCTTGAGCGTAAGGCTGTTCACTTGAGCGGTGGTCGAGTTCGATGTGGGGAGGGGCTGGCCGTTTCGCGGTCTTTCCCGCCCTCTCCCCCAGCCCCTCTCCCATGATGGGAGAGGGGAGCTAATCCATGCAGGCTCGATGAGCAGCGCCAGGCTTGACTCCCGCTTGGGCGGCGGGCAGGCGCGGGCGAGCATTGAGCGTAGGGTGGGTTAGCGGCACACCGAAGCCAAGGGTTCACCCCGAATCACCCACCGCGTAACCCACCAAGCGGAGTCGCGTGGACCTCCGCTCCGCGTGGGTTGCGGCGCTACGCATTTCCTTGATGCATCCCCGGTGGGCGCCTTAACCCACCCTACGGTTCACGCCGAACTCGTAGGGTGGGTTAGCGGCACACCGAAGCCGAGGTTCACCTCGAATCACCCGCGGCGTAACCCACCAGCCGGAGTCGAGTGTCCCCACCCGCGTGGGTTGCGGCGCTACGCATTTCCTTGATCGCATCCCCGGTGGGCGCCTTAACCCACCCTACGGTTCACGCCGAACTCGTAGGGTGGGTTAGCGGCACAACGAAGCCGAGGTTCACCCCGAATCACCCACCGCGTAACCCACCAGCCGGAGCCGAGTAGCTCCCAATCCTCAACCCAGCGCGGCACTGGATTCGGGGAGGACCTGGCCGCCGTCGATCACCAGCGTCTGGCCGGTGATGAAGCCGGCTTCGCGGGTGGAGAAGAACAGCACCGCGTTGGCGATGTCGTCCACCGAGCCGAGGCGGCGCAGCGGGATCGAGGCGGCCATTTCAGCCTGGTAGTCGGCGCCCATGCCGTCCAGGCCTTCGGTGAGGATGTTGCCGGGCATCACCGCGTTGATGGTGATCCCGGCGCTGGCCAGTTCGATGGCGGCGGTGCGCATGAAGCCCAATTGACCGGCCTTGCTCGCGGCGTAGTGCGACCAGCCCGGATAGCCGGTGATCGGGCCGGTGATGGAGGAGGTGAGGACGATGCGGCCGAAGCCGTTCTTCTTCATCACCGGCAGGACCGCCTTGGTGCTGAGGAAGCTGCTGCGCAGGTTGGTGGCGATCACGTGGTCGAAGTCCGCCGTGGTCATGTCCTCGATGCGCGCCGAGGGAAAGATCCCGGCGTTGGCGGCGAGCACGTCCACCGAGCCGTAGCGTTCCACGGCGGCGTTCACCATCGCCTGGCAGGCCGATTCCTCGCTCACGTCGGCGGCGAACGCCGAGGCGTTGGCGCCGATGCCTTCGGCCACCGCCTGCGCGTCGGCGAGCGAGCGCGACACCACCAGCACGTTCAGCCCGGCCTGGCCGAAGCGTTTGGCGATGCCCAGGCCGATCCCGCGGCTGGCGCCCGTCACGATGACGGTTTTGTTTTGTAGTGACTCAAACATTTGGTGGTCCTCTCTGAATAGTGAGAGATCTCTGGCAAAATACAGACCACCAATCAAATATATAAAAATCAATATCTTATGGCTCATACTCTGAAATCGAACGGATTTCGTGCTGCTTTTTAGTGCGTGAAGGTCCACATCTGGTGCGAAAAAAAATGTTGAACCTGCCTCATTCGTGAGTTCTACTCGACGCATCGCTGAACCACGCCCCCGTCCGGGTAGGAGAGAAGATGAACGATCTGTCGAGAAGGAAATTGCTGAAGATGATGGGGGCTGGCGCCGGTGCGATGGCGCTGGGCGGTGGCACGCTGCTGGGCGGCTCGTCGGCCTTCGCCGCGGCGCGCAGCAAGGAGCTGAACATCCTCTGCTGGGAAGGCTACAACTCGGCGCAGGTGCTCGACCCGTTCCGCTCGATGACCGGGGCTACGGTGAAGGCCGAGAGCCTCACCAACGACCCGACCATGATCAACCGCCTGCGCGGTGGCGAGACCAACGTCTGGGACCTGATCAACGTGAACAACCCCTGGGCGCGCAAGGTCATGGCGCCCGCTGGGCTGATCAAGTCGCTGCCGCGCGCCGAGTTCGAGCCTTATTTCGACGCCATGCTGCCGGAGTTCAAGGCCCCCTATAAGTGGGCGATGAGCGAGGACGGCAAAGACCTGCTGGGCATGGCGCAGCGCTTCGGGCCGTTCAATTACGTGGTGAACACCAAGAAGATCAGCCGTGCCAGCGCCGAGGACACTGGCTGGGACCTGTTCAACGACAAGGCTCTTGCCGGCAAGTACGGCATCCAGGAGTCGGACGACTGGAACGTCTTCGACATCTTCCTGATCGCCGGCATCAACCCTTTCGTCAAGCACACGCCGGCGGAGATGGAGCTGTTTCAGCAGACCGCGGTGAAGGTCTTCAAGGGCGCGAAGATGGTCGGCGACGTCGCCAGCCTGAACCAGGCGATGATCTCCGGCGAGATCGACCTGTACCTCACCGGCGGCACCTACACCGCCTCGCCGGCACGCGCCGACGGCTATCCGGAAATCCGCGGGATCACGCCGCTGCGCGGGCCGATCGACGGCAAGGGCGGGGTTTCCTGGATCGAGATCACCTCGGTGGTGAACAACCCCAACGTCTCGCCGCTGGCCACCGAATTCCTCAAGTACGTGCAGAAGCCCGATGTCGCCCACCAGGTGGCGTTCGCCGAGGGCACCTTCAACCCGGTCAGCCAGATGGGCAGCCCGGAGTGCTTCAAGCTGTTCACCCAGGAAGAGCTGGACATCATCCAGTGGGACAGCCTGGCCGAGGAGATGAGTCGATGCGTCGAGTACGACATCGTTCCCGAGTACGCCGAGGCACTGGACATGATCACCGCCGCCAAGCGCATGCGCTGATCGCGACACCCGCAGGCCGGGCGTCGCCGGATGACGCGCGCCCGCGCCGCCGAATGGCCCCATCGCCCGCTCACGCGGCTGCTGCTTGCCGGCGCGTGGGCGGGACCCTGCACGTCCCGTAATCGAACAAGGCACGACTATGAGCAGCGCATTGAATGATGTCGCCAAGGCACCGCTACCGATTCTGCAACTGGTGGATGTCTACAAGCGTTTCAACGAGTTCACCGCGGTCAGCGGCATTTCACTGAACATCCTCGACGGCGAGTTCCTCACCGTGGTCGGCCCGTCCGGCTCCGGCAAGACCACGCTGCTGCGCATGCTGGCCGGCATGGAGGCGCCGAGCGACGGCAACATCACCCTGCGCGGCGAGCTGATCAACAACGTCCCGGCGAAGCAGCGGCCGACCTGCCTGGTGTTCCAGTCGCTGGCGCTGTTCCCGCACAAGACCGTCGGCGAGAACATCGAATTCCCGCTCAAGGTGAAGAGCGTGCCGCCAGCGCAACGCAAGGAGCGCGCGCTGGAGCTGCTGCGCATGCTGCGCCTGCCGGAGAGCTACTACGGCAAGAACGTGATGAAGTGTTCCGGCGGCGAGAAGCAGCGTGTCGCGCTGGCCCGCGCCTTCGCCTACGACCCCGACGTGCTGTTGTTCGACGAGCCGCTGTCGGCGCTCGACTACAAGCTGAAGAAGGTGCTGGAGAAGGAGCTCAAGGACCTGCACCGCGAGAGCGGCAAGACCTTCGTGTACATCACTCACTCGCTGGAGGAGGCGATGGTGATGTCCGACCGCATCGCGGTGATGAGTGCCGGCAAGATCGTCCAGATCGGTACGCCGGAGAGCATCTACGCGCGGCCGGAAACCGAATTCGTCGCCGAGTTCTTCGGCGAGGTGAACAAGTTTCCGCTGGTGCGCGATCCTGAGCGCGGATGGTTCAGCGCCGACACCGACAGCGCCGTGACCCTGACCCTGCCCGATTCGCTGCAGGGCGCCCAGGCGGCGACGGTGATCGTGCGCCCCGAGTACATGCGCTTCGCCAGTGCGCCGGACGAGTTCGACAACGTCATCCGCGGCAGCGTGTTCAACGAGTATTCGCTGGGTTCGCGCATCCAGTACCAGGTGCGTTGCGGCGAGAAGAGCGTGCTCATCGAGATCCCGCGCACCCTGGCGCGCGATGCGGCCCTCGACCAGCAGGTGATGATCGGCTGGAACGCCGCCGATGCCTTCGTGACGGAGGCCTGAGATGCACGATTCCGACGCGCCACCCGTGGTGTCCACCGGCCTGCGCTATGCCAGCCCGGTGCTGCTCTTCCTGATGCTGGGCTTCCTCGCGCCGCTGGTCACCGTGGTCGCCTACGCCTTCGCCTCGCCGAAGAGCTTCGAGGTGTTCACCTCGTTCACCCTGGCCAACTTCTCCGCGGTGCTGGATTCCTCCAACACCGTGTGGACCTCGTTCGTCTGGTCGCTGGGGCTGGCCGCGGCCTGCACGATCATCCTGGCGCTGATCGCCTATCCGATCGCCTACGGCCTCAACCACGCGTTCGGGCGTTTTTCCTCGCTGGTCAGCGTGCTCTTCGTGTTCCCGCTGTTCGTGTCGGAAAACGTCCGCCTCTATGGCTGGGTGCAGTTCTTCATCAAGAACGGCGTGGTCGACGGCCTGCTCAACGCCCTAGGCCTGGGGTCGGGGCCCGAAGTGCTGTACACGCCGGGGATCACCCTGTTCGGCATGGTCTACGTGTACCTGCCGTTCATGCTGTTCCCGATGACCCTGGGCCTGTCGATGGTGCCGCGCGACCTGATCGACGCGGCCGCCGACCTCGGCGCCGGGCGCTTCATGGTCTGGCGCGAGGTCGAGCTGCCGCTGGCGATGCCGGGCATCCTCATCGGCATGCTGCTGACCTTCGTCCTCGCCGTCGGCGCGGTGGCCGAGGCGAAGATTCTCGGCGGGCAATCGGTGATCACCGTGGTGCACGACATCGAGATCGCCTTCACCTACGCCCAGGACTGGCCGCTCGGTGCCGCGCTGGCCGTGCTGCTGGTGCTGATCATCGGCGGGCTGACCCTGGCGGTGCTTTCCAGGCTGGACCTCGACCGCGTGCTGGGGAGACGCTGAGCATGAGAACCCAAGCGAAGATCCGTTCCGAATTCTTCATCCGCAGCTGGGCCGCCTTCGTGCTCATCGCGATCTACCTGCCGATCGTCTGCAGCGCGCTGGCCGGGCTGTCGAAGAGCCGCTACTTCCTGTTCCCGGTGCGCCAGTTCTCGCTGGACTGGTGGCAGCGCACGCTGGCCTCGCTGGAAGTGCAGACGCTTGTGCAGAACTCGATCACCGTCGCCCTGCTGGTGACGCTGATCTCGGTGCTGCTGGCATTCTTCGGCGCGCTGGCGTTCGCCCGCTACGAGTGGAAGGGCCGCAAGCTGTACCAGAAGCTGCTGCTGTTGCCGATCTTCTTCCCGCAGGCCGTGCTCGGCCTGGCGCTGCTGTTGTGGATGAACGCCCTGGGCATCACGCCGAGCTGGCGCACCGCGGTGGTCGCGCACCTGGTGTGGATCGTGCCGGTGGTGACGCTGGTGATCGCGATCCAGGTCTACAGCTACGACGCGACCCTGGAAGAGGCCGCCATCGACCTGGGCGCCGGCCGTCTGTTCATCTTCAAGGAGATCACCCTGCCGCTGCTGTGGCCGGGCATCTGGTCCGGCGCGCTGTTCGCCTTCCTGCTGTCCTGGGGCAACTTCCCGCTGTCGCTGTACACCGCCGGCGCCGACTCCACGGTGCCCAAGTGGCTGTACTCGAAGATGGTCGCCGGCTACACGCCGATGGTTCCGGCGCTCGGCACCATGAGCACGCTCAGCGCGGCGAGCCTGCTACTGCTGGGCGGCGCGGTGATCGCGGTGATCCGCCGGCGTCGGCAGAAGTAGCGCGTGCCTGGCGTGCGCCGGGCGCGTCGGCGGCGGCGATTGCACCTGCAAAAAGCTAGAGCGAAGGCTCTGTTCTCGGCATCATGGCAGGCTCAGGGAGTTTCCCGCCGCCTGACCCGGACAGTCGATGAGCCTTACCCCAACGCCTGGTAGCCTGACGCGCCTCGATGCCGGCGATGCCTCGACCCTGCGCATCGCCGGCGACTGGGTACTGGCCGACTACATGCGGCTGGAGCGCGAAGTCGTCTCGGCCCAGGGCGCCGAACCCCCACGGCATTTCGATCTCAGCGACATCGGCCAGCTCGATACCGCCGGCGCCGCGCTGCTGGTGCGGCTGCTGGGCGTCGAACGCGCGGCCACCCAGGAATGCCTGCCGGCCAGGCAGCAGGCCTTGCTGACGCTGGTGGCGCGCTCGCAGGCGGATCAGGTGCCGCTGTCGCCGCCCGCGCCGCGCGCCGCCTACCTGGAATTGCTCGAGCGCATCGGCGCCTCGATGGTCGAGCACTGGTGCAACCTGGTGGAGATGCTCGGCTTCATCGGTCTGATCCTGCAGTCGCTGCTCGGCTACCTGCTGCGCCCGCGGCGCTGGCGGCTGACCTCGATAGTCGCGCACCTGGAGCAGACCGGGCTGAACGCGGTGCCCATCGTCGCGCTGCTGACCTTCATGGTCGGCGCGGTGGTGTCGTTCCTCGGCGCCACCGTGCTGCAGAGCTTCGGCGCGACCCTGTTCACCGTGAACCTGGTGGCCTATTCGTTCCTCCGCGAATTCGGCGTGCTGCTGGCCGCGATCCTCATCGCCGGGCGCACCGCCAGCGCCTTCACCGCGCAGATCGGCTCGATGCGCGCCAATGAGGAGATCGACGCGATCCGCACCCTCGGTCTCGATCCGGTCGAGCTGCTGGTCCTGCCGCGCCTGCTGGCGCTGCTGGTCGCGCTGCCGATTCTCACCTTCGTCGGCATGCTCAGCGGCATCCTCGGCGGGCTGGCGGTGTGCGCCATCGCGCTGGACATCTCGCCCGGCATGTTCCTCAACATCGTGCACAGCGATATCGGCGTCAGCCATTTGGTGGTCGGCCTGGCGAAGGCGCCGCTGTTCGCCTTCCTGATCGCCGTGATCGGCTGCCTGGAAGGCTTCAAGGTCAGCGGCAGTGCGCAGTCGGTGGGCGAGCACACCACCATCAGCGTGGTGAAATCGATCTTCGTGGTGATCCTGCTGGATGCGCTGGTGGCCCTGTTCTGCATGGAGATGGACTGGTGAGCGAGGCGATCGTCGAAGTCCGCGACCTGAGCAACCGTTTCGGCCCGCAGGTGGTGCACGAGCACCTCGACCTGGATATCCGCCGTGGCGAAATCCTCGCCGTGGTCGGCGGTTCGGGCAGCGGCAAGTCGGTGCTGCTGCGTACCCTGATCGGCCTCAACCGGCCCAGCGCCGGCAGCGTGCGGGTGTTCGGCGAGGACCTGCTGACCCTGCCCGAGCAGCGTCGCTCGCAGCTCGAGCGGCGCTTCGGCGTGCTCTTCCAGCAGGGCGCGCTGTTTTCCTCGCTGACGGTGATCGAGAACATCGCCTTGCCGCTGATCGAGCACGCCGGCCTCTCGCGCGCCTCGGCCGAGCGCCTGGCCGCCGTCAAGCTGGCGCTGGCCGGGTTGCCGGCGAACGCCGGCGACAAGTACCCGGCCTCGCTGTCCGGCGGCATGATCAAGCGCGCCGCGCTGGCCCGCGCGCTGGCGCTGGACCCGGACATCCTGTTCCTCGACGAGCCCACCGCCGGGCTCGACCCGATCGGCGCGGCGGCGTTCGACCAGCTCATCCTCACCCTGCGCGAGGCACTTGGGCTGTCGGTGTTCCTGGTCACCCACGACCTCGACACCCTCTACGCGATCAGCGACCGCATCGCCGTGCTGTCGCAGAAGCGCGTGCTGGTGGCCGATCGCCTCGAGGTGGTGGCGGCGTACGACGACGCCTGGATTCGCGACTACTTTCACGGCCCGCGCGCACGGGCCGCCGAACACACCCATGCATCCCTGCGGGAGACGGATTGATGGAAACCCGAGCCCATCACGTATTGATCGGATTGTTCACGGTGATCGCCATCGCCGCTGCCATGCTCTTCGCCTTCTGGCTGGGACGCTCCGGGGAGGGCGAGTTCAACCGCTACCGGGTGGTCTTCAGGGAGGCGGTCAGCGGCCTTTCGCAGGGCAGCACCGTGCAGTACAGCGGCATTCGCGTCGGCGAAGTGGAGGAACTCCACCTCGACCCGAACGACCCGCGTCGTGTGGTGGCGCAGATCCGCATCGTCGCGACCACGCCGATCAAGCTGGACACCCGCGCCAAGCTGTCGATGAACGGCATCACCGGCACCTCGCAGATCCAGCTCAGCGGCGGCACGCCGGAAAGCCAGCCGCTGGTGGCGCAGAACGGCGAGCCACCGATCATCGTCGCCGATCCGTCACCGATCGCCCGCCTGCTGGCCAACGGCGAGGACCTGATGACCGGCGTCACCCAGGCGCTGACAGGGATCAACCGGATGCTCTCCGAGGACAACGCCGAACGCATCAGCCGCACGCTGGACAACCTGCAGCAGGCCACCGCGATGATCGCCGACCAGCGCGACGACGTGCGCGAGATGGTCCACCAGCTGGCGCTGGCCAGCCAGCAGGCCAGCGCGACGCTGGAACAGACCACGCTGCTGATGCGCAATGCCAACCTTCTGGTCAACGACAAGGGCCGCGTGGTGCTGGACCAGGCCGAGCGGACGCTGGCCTCGCTGGAGGGCAGCAGCATGCGGCTGGACGGCATCCTCGCCGCCAACAGCGACTCGCTGGCCAACGGCCTGCAGGGCCTTGGCGAACTCGGCCCGGCGATTCGCGAATTGCGCGAAACCCTGGCCTCGCTGCGCCAGGTCAGTCACGGCCTCAACGAAAACCCGGTGGGCTATCTGCTCGGGCGGGAACATGCACAGGAGTTCGAGCCATGATCCGCATTTTTCCGGGGCGCTCCCTAGCCCTGCTGGCCGGCGCGCTGCTGCTGGGCGGATGCTCGGCGCTGTCGCAGCCGGAGACGGTGGACACCTACCTGCTTCCCGGCGGCCACTTCGCCAGCGCGGCGGCGCCGGCCGGCGGCGAGGGTTCGCTACGCGTCACCCGGCCGAAAGCCGCCGGCGGGCTGGAAGGCACGCGCATCGCCGTGCTGCCGCAGCCTGACCGGCTGAGCTTCTACAAGGGCGCGCGCTGGAGCGACGCCGTGCCGGTGCTGCTGCGCGACCGCCTGATCGAGGCGCTGCGCGCCGGCGGCGGCATCGCCCGGCTGAGCAGCGACGACGACAACCTGCGCGCCGACCGCGAACTGGGCGGCAACCTGCGCGCGTTCCAGAGCGAGTATCAGGCTGGCCAGCCGCAGGTGCTGATCCGCTTCGACGCGCAACTGATCGATACCCGCAACCGCGCGATCCTCGCCAGCCGGCGTTTCGAGGTGAGCCAGGCGGTGCGGGGCCGCGCGGTGCCCGAAGTCGTCGACGCCTTCGGCCGGGCCAGCGACGACCTCGCCCTGCAAGTGAGCGGCTGGGTGTTGCAGGCCGGCGAGTAACGGGCGCGAGCAGCACCGGTCGGCCGGGCGACGCGCGGTATCCGCTCGAATCGAACGAAAAACGGCCCCTCAGGGCCGTTTTTTGTCCGCGTCCGTTCGGCTAGCTGCGCTCGAAGGTGACGCCCAGCGAACCCAGGGCCTTCCAGTAGCCGGGGTAGGTCTTGCCGACGCATTCCGGGTCGAGGATGCGCACGCCGTGGATCTTCAGCCCGGCGAGGGCGAAGCACATGGCGATGCGGTGGTCGGCGTGGGTCTCGATCAGCGCGTCGCAGGTGCTGCCGGCCAGCGCCGGGTCGGCGGCCACCAGCAGGTCGTCGCCTTCCACGCTGGCGAGGCCGCTGCGGATCGCGTTGAGGCCGTCGTGCAGGGCGGCGACGCGGTCGCATTCCTTGACCCGCAGGTTGGCCAGGCCGACGAAGCGCACCGGGGTCTCGTTGAAGGCGGCGAGCACCGCCAGGGTCGGGATGGCGTCCTGCATCTGCGAGCCGTCGATCAGCGCCGGCATCCGCGGGAACTGGCGGATGAAGTCGTTGGCGCGGGCGTCCGGCTGGGTGAAGTCGGCATCCGCGACGCCGAGGTCGATGTCGCCCTCGCTGAGCACCTGAGCGGCCCACAGGTAGGTGGCGGCGGAGGCGTCGGGTTCGATGAAGTAGTCGCGCGCGACATAGCCGCCGGGCATTACGCGCCAGGTCATCTCGTCCTGCTGCTCGACCTGCGCGCCGAAGGCCCGCATCGCCGCCAGGGTCAGGTCTACGTAGCCACGGGCACCAATGTCCTTGCCGTGCAGGGCGATGTCCACCGGGCCTTCGGCGCAGGCGGCGGCCATCAGCAGGGCCGAGACGTACTGGCTGGAGAGGCCGGCGTCGACCTCGATGCGCCCGGCCGGAAAGCACCCGGTGCCGTGCACCGTCAGCGGCGGGCAGCCGCTGGCGCAGTCGACGCCGACGCCGACGCTGCGCAGTGCGTCGAGCAGCGGGCCGATCGGGCGTTTGCGCATGTAGTCGTCGCCGTCCAGGGTGACGGCGCCATCGACGCTGGCGACCGCGGCGGCGAGGAAGCGCACGGCGGTGCCGGCGTTGCCGAGGAACAGCGGGCCGGTCGGCGCGCGCAGGCGGCCGTCGCTGCTGACGACGAAGGTGGTGTCGTCCGGCTCGAGCACTTCGACGCCCATCTGCCGCAGTGCCTCGGACATGTGCCGGGTGTCGTCGCTCTTCAGCGCGCCGCTGAGGCGGCTGGTGCCCCTGGCGAGCGCCGCCAGCAGCAGCGCGCGGTTGGTGATCGACTTCGAGCCGGGCGGCGCGACCTGGCCACGCAGCGGCGAGGTGGGTGGAATCACGGTGAGGATGGGCCGGGCGGCCATGGGCGAACTCTCCTGGGAACCTGTGCAAAGTCTGCTGCGCGTCCTGGGGCGAGCAGGCGCGGCGGGCTGCAATGATGCCAGCGCCGCCGCGCGGTGTCTGCGCCGCAGCTGCCTTTGTACGGCGGATTACAGCCCGAGCAGGTAGAGCAGCAGCGAGGTGGTCAGCAGCGAGCCGAGGGTCGAGACCAGGATCACCCGCGATACCAGCGCGGCCTCGCGGTTGTAGAACTCGGCGAGCATGTACGGCCCGGTGCCGGTGGGCAGGGCGGCGAGCAGCAGCGCCGAGTTGGCCCACAGCGGCGGCAGGTGCAGCAGCGGGAAGGCGATCACCCAGGTGATCAGCGGCTGCACGATGAGCTTGATCAGCACGATCGGCATCGCGCCCTCGCTGGAGCCTTTCTGCGCCTGGGCGAGGAACAGCCCGAGCGACACCAGTGCGCAGGGCGTGGTGGCGTTCGCCAGCAGGGTGAGCAACTGGTGCAGCGGGCCGGGCAGGGGCTGCCCGCCCATTGCCCAGAACGCGCCGAGGATCGGCGAGACGATCAGCGGATTCTTCGCCAGTGCCTTGAGCACCTTGAGCACGGCGTGGTGCAGGCTCTTCTCGGCCTGCAGGCCGATCTCGATGCACACCACCGCCAGGGAAAACAGCACGCAGACCACCAGGATCGAGGCGATCATCGCCGGCTCCAGGCCATCCTGGCCGAACACCAGCGCGCACAGCGGAATGCCGATGAACCCGGTGTTGGCGTAGGAGGCGCTGAGGCTGTCGATGCTGGCGTCGACCAGGCGCCGCTCGCCGCGCAGGCGGTAGGCCAGGGTCAGTAGGTACACCGCCAGGCAGCCGACGGTGACGGCGACGATGAAGCCCGGCTGCCAGACCTTCTCCCAGCTCGAGCCGGCGGTGACCTGGAACAGCAGCGAGGGCAGGCCCAGCCAGACCACGAACTTGTTGATCTCGGCGGCGGCGGTCGGTCCCAGGCGGCCGGTGCGGCGGCAGACGTAGCCCACCAGGATCAGGGCGAAGATCGGAATGACGACGTTGACGACGGAGTACATGGGCGCCCGCGTGTACGAAGGGAAACGCAGCTTAGAGTTGCCGGCCGATGCGGTCCAATGCTATCGCGGCGCCGGGCTTGCGCCGTCGGATCAAGGTCGCCGCCGAGGGCCGTCGCTGTTCCGTACAGGCGAGGAATTCGCCGGCGGGGCGTTGCAAAGCCGTGGGCAATCCTTACCCTGCGGCTGGCAGAGGATTCGGAGAAGCAGCGTGGACGAGGAAACCCGGCGAACCCGCGAGGTGGTGGAGCGCTATCACCAGTGCTGGATGGCACTCGACGTGGAAGGCGTGATGGCGCTCTATCACCCCGCTATCGAGTACTACGACTTCTTCAACAACCTGCGGATCCCCTTCGACGCGCTGCGCGACTACGTGCGCACCGCCATGCCGCACAGCCCGCAGCAACACATCGAACACACCGACCGCATCCGCGTCGACGGCGACACCGCATTCATCCAGTACTGCTCGCGGCTGACCCTGCGGCGCAGCGGCCGGCTGGCCTCGTTCCGCGCCAGCGAGGCGATCACCGTACGCGACGGGCTGATCTGGCGGGTCCACGAATACGCCACCGCGGTGCGCGAGGAAAGCGTCGGCGCCAGGGCCGAGGCGCCGACGGCGAAGATCCGGCGGCTCGGCCTGTCGTCGGTGCAGGTGCGCCTGATGCTGCTCGACCTGGAACAGTACTTCGCCAGCGAAAAGCCCTACCTGGCCAGCGACCTCGACCTGAGCAAGGTCGCCACCGACACCGGCTACAGCCGCAACCAGGTGTCCTACCTGCTCAACCAGGTGCTCGGGGTCAGCTTCTACCAGTACGTCAACCGCGCCCGCGTCGACCATCTGCTGGAGCGCCTCGGCGACGAGGACGCCGGTCGCATCGACGAGCTGGCCTTCGCCGTCGGCTTCAACTCGCTGTCGGTGTTCTACCGCTGCTTCCGCGAACGCACCGGCCTGCCGCCGCGCGGCTACCTCAGGCAGCTGAATTCCGCACGGACCCGCGCGAACGACCGCGACGCGGACGCGCCCTAGACTGGCCTCCACACGTCGCCCTGGAGCCCTCGCGATGCAGAACTGGGAAAACATCAGCCTGTGGATGGATCAGCTCGACACGCCGCTGCGCGCGCGACCGAGCCTTGCGCAGGACCTGGATGTCGACGTCGCGATCGTCGGCGCCGGCTACAGCGGGCTGTGGGCCGCCTACTACCTGAAGCGCCAGGCGCCGCACCTGCGCATCGTCATCCTCGAGGCGCAGACCGCCGGCTACGGGGCCTCCGGGCGCAACGGCGGCTGGCTGATGGGGCGCATGCTCGGCGAGGACCGCTACCTGGCGCCGCTGCCGAAGGAGGAGCGGATGCGCGCCTACGCGGTACTCAAGTCGATTCCCGATGAAGTCGCCGGCGTGATCCAGGCCGAAGGCATCGACTGTGGTTATCTCAAGGGCGGCGTCCTGACCTGCGCGGCGCGCTATCCGGAGCAGCGCAGCCGCCTGCGCCACGAACTCGACGCGCTGTACCGCGAAGGCCACGACGAGCGCGACTACGTCTGGCTGGACCGCCCTGCGCTCGACGCCCAGTTGCGCATCGCCGATGCCTACGGCGCGATCTATTCGCCGCATTGCGCCACCATCCAGCCGGCGCGCCTGGTACGCGGCCTGGCGCAGGCGGTGGAGCGCCTCGGCGTGACGATCTACGAGCGCAGCCCGGTGAGCGACTGGCAGCCGCGCGAACTGCGCACCGCGGGCGCTCGCGTGCGCGCCGACTGGATCGTCCCGGCGGTGGAAGGCTACGCCGGCGGCTTCGGCCTGCTGCAGCCCTATCAGGTCGCGGTGCAGAGCCTGATTGTCGCCACCGAACCGCTGCCCGCATCGACCTGGGACGAGATCGGCCTGCGCGACGGCCAGGCGTTCGCCGAGAACAGCCGGCAGATCACCTACGGCCACCGCACCCGCGACGACCGCCTGGTGTTCGGCGCGCGCGGTGGCTACCGCTTCGGCGGGCGCGTGCGCGAGGACTTCCAGCTCACCGAGGCGGAGATCGGCTTGCGCCGCTACCTGTTCGAATCGCTGTTCCCCCGCCTGCGCGGAGTGAAGCTGTCTCACGCCTGGGGCGGCAACATGGGTATGGCGCGGCGCTTCCGCCCGCACATGCTGCGCGACGAGAAGAACGGACTGGCGCTGGCCGGCGGTTTCGGCGGCGAGGGCGTCGGCGCGACCAACCTAGGCGGGCGCACCGTCGCCGACCTGATCCTGCACAACGACAGCGCGCTGACCCGGCTGCCCTGGGTGATCCGCGACCAGCCGCTGGGCAAGAGCCTGCGCCGCTGGGAACCCGAGCCATGCCGCTGGCTCGGCTATCAGCTGATCATGCGTTCCTTCGCCCACGAAGACCGCGTGCTCGCCAACCCAACGACACCGCCCTGGCGCCGGCGCCTGGCGAGAAGCGTCGCCGCCTACCTCGACACCTTCATGCACTGATCGCGCTGTGCCTGGCGAGGCTCCGGGCGGTGGGTTACGCCGCGACGGGATTTCGTGGAGCTACGGGCGATCCGTGCGGCGCGGCTAAACCCACCCTACGGCTCCAGGCCGGATAGGGTGGGCTTCAGCCCACCAACCAAACCCCGATCACGTCAGCCGATCACTACCGGCCCGTCGTGTTCCAGCGTGCAGTCCACCTGCTCGCCAGGAACGAAGCGCGGCAGGCCGAGGGCGACGGATTCCAGCGTGGTGCCGGCGACGTCCATCCGGTAACGGGTGACCTCGCTGCTGTTCAGGACCTCGGCGATGCGTGCGCCGCGCCATACCGGCGCCGTCAGCTCACCGGGGCGGGCGATGCGCAGCTGTTCCGGACGGATCAGCACGCGTACCTGGCTGGACGCGGCGGGCACGCGGCAGCGCGCGCGGAACTGCCCGCCGAGGGCTTCGCACTCCAGCCCGGCGGCATCGCTGGCCAGGCAGCGGGCGTCGAGCAGGCTGCCGGCGCCGAGGAAGGTGGCAACGAATTCGGTGCGCGGCCAGCGGTACAGCTCGCCCGGCGCATCGATCTGCTCCAGCCGTCCGGCCTGCATGATGGCCACCCGGTCGGCCATGGCGAAGGCTTCTTCCTGGTCGTGGGTGACCAGCAGCGCGGTCATCTTCAGCTCGCGCAGCAGGCCGGCGAGTTCGCGCTGCAGGCGTTGGCGGATCTGCCGGTCGAGCGCACCGAGGGGTTCGTCGAGCAGCAGCACGGCGGGTTGCACGGCCAGCGCGCGGGCGGTGGCGACGCGCTGCTTCTGCCCGCCGGAGAGCTGCGTCACCGCGCGTTCGGCGAATTCGGCGAGGCCCACCAGTTCGAGCATCCGCAGCGCCGCGGCGCGGGTCTCGGCCTTGCCCAGGCCCTTCATGCGCAGGCCGAAGCCGATGTTTTCCAGCACGTTCAGGTGCGGGAACAGCGCGTAGTCCTGGAACACCGTGGCGGCGTCGATGCGGTCCGGTGGCAGCCCGGCGATGGAGCGCCCGGCGATGCGGATGTCGCCGCCGTCGAGGCCGAGGCGGCCGCTGACCATGCCCAGCAGGGTGGTCTTGCCGGAACCGGACGGGCCGAGAATGGCGACGATCTCGCCGTGGCCGACCTCCAGGCTGACGCGGTCCACCGCCAGGGTGGCGCCGTAGGTCTTGCTCACTGCATCGATGACCAGGTCGCGGGGGGAGTCGGGCGGGGTCATGCGCGTCCTCGGATGAGTTTGAGAGCGAAGGGCAGGATCATCCCGGCGACCAGCAGCACACAGCCGACGGCCAGCGCGGAGTAGGCCAGCACGCTGGGCGGCAGGCCGTTGCGCGCCATCGAGTAGATCAGCATCGGCAGGGTGTTGAAGCCGCGCCCGGTGAAGAAGGCGATCGCCCATTCGTTGAACGACAGCAGGAAGGCCAGCAGCAGCCCGGAGCGGATGCTCGGCCAGAGGATCGGCAGGGTCACGTGGCGCAACATCTGCCGCTGGCTGGCGCCGAGGTCGCGGGCGGCTTCGTCGAGACGCTCGTCGTAGCGCAGCAACTGCGCCATCACCATCAGCGCGACGAAGGGCGAGGTGTAGAGCGTGTGGCCGATGATCACCGTGGGGTAGCCGAGCGGCAGGCCGAGTTCGACGAAGGCCACCTGCAGGCCGGCTGCGAGCACCAGCACCGGCACCACCAGCGGGAGGAAACCGAACGCCACCCAGAGGCGCTTGAAGCGCGCCTGAGCGCGCACCACGAAGAAGGCGAACAGCGTGCCGAGCAGCGTCGCCAGCAGCGCCACCAGCGTGGCGATACCCAGCGAGGCGAGCAGCGAGGCGCCGATGCGCGGGTCGGCGACCAGCGCGGTGTACCACTTGCCGGTGAAGCCGGTGATCGGGAAGGCGTAGAACGGCAGCGGATTGAAGCTGAAGGCGATCACCGTGACGATCGGCACCAGCGCGTAGATCAGCATCGCCAGGGTGCACAGCAGCAGGAACGGGTGGCGCGGGCGCTTCATCGTCCGCCGCCCGTGCCGAGGCTCAGGCCGACGCGTCCGCAGGCGCGGGCGAAGAGTGCCAGCAGCGCCGCCAGCAGGCCGACGGCAAGCCCGCCGGCGACGATCAGCAGTACCGTCAGCGCGCTGCCCAGCGGCCAGTTCAGCGCGTGGAAGAACTGGTCGCGGATTTCCGTGGTGGTCAGCCGGCCGGAGGTGCCGCCGAGCATTTCCGGTTCCAGCACGGTGCTCAGGGTCGGTACGAACACCAGCACCGCGCCGACGCACAGGCCAGGCGCCGCCAGCGGCATGACGATGCGCCAGAAGGTTGCGCTGGCCGAGGCGCCGAGGTCGCGCGCCGCCACCAGGTAGCGGTCGTCGATGCTCCTTATCGCCAGGAACAGGGTGAACAGCATGAACGGGAAGCTGTTGTAGGTCATCGCCGCGATCACCGCCGGGCGCCCGTAGAGCAGCGCCATGATCGGCGCGTCGAGCAGGCCGCTGCTGGTCAGCGCCGTGTTGATCAGGCCCTTCACGCCGAGGATGCCGCGCCAGGACACGGTGCGGATCAACGGCCCGACCAGGAAGGTCACGGTCACCAGCATCAGCACCAGCGCCTGCAACCGCGTCGAACGCACGCCCTTGGCGAGGTAGTAGGCCACCGGCAGCGCGATCAGCGTGGCCAGCAGCACGACGCCGAGTGCCACGCCGAGGGTGCGCGCCAGCACCTGCGGGCGGCCGGACGCCAGATCGAGAATCCCGCGGTAGTTGTCCAGGGTCGGGAACGCCGCCGTCGAACCGTTGCCCGGCGACAGCGAAAGCAGCAGCAGGCCGGCGATGGGCAGCACGAAGAATGTCAGCAGCAGGAGCAGCCAGGGGCCGCCGGTGATCAGCGGGTAACGGGAAAAGCGCACGCGGCCTCCGAAGGTACGTCCACCCACGCCCCGCCGTCCGGGAGAACGGCGGGGCGTATCGGTATCAGGCGTTGAGTACCTTGTCCCACACCGCCTGATAGCCGGCGGGATTGGTCGGTGAGGTCCACCAGACGGCGTTCTTCAGGAAGGCGTCCGGCTTGGCCAGGTCGAGGGAATCGACCAGTTTGCCATCCATCGTGGCGATCGCCGCGGTGGAGGTGGTGCGGTAGCCGATGTCCTTGCCGATCATCGCGCCGTACTGCTCGCCGAGCAGGTAGTCGATGAAGGCCAGGCAGGCGGCCTCGCTCTCGGCGTTGGCGTCCTTGGTCAGGAAGGCCGCGTCGTACCAGGCCAGCTCGCCCTGTTTCGGGTGCGTCCAGCGCACGTCGACGTCGTACTTGCGGATTTCCAGCAGCGGCTGCCAGCCCCAGCACACCGCGACTTCGCCGGTGGCCATGAGGTTCTTCAGGTCGCCGATGTCGTTCCAGTACGAGCGCACCAGCGGTTTCTGCTTGATCAGCACCTCGGCGACGGCGTCGAGCTGGTCCTTGTCCATGGCGAACGGGGTCTTGATGCCAAGGTAGAGCGCGGCCACCACCACGCTCTCGAACAGGCCGTTGGGCATGGCGATGCGCCCGGCGAATTCCTTGTCGAAGAGGATCGCCAGATCGTCGACCTCCTGGCCAACGATGCCGTGGTTGTAGACCATCGAGTCGGTGCCCCAGGCGTAGGGCACGCCGTAGGTCTTGCCGTCGTAGATCATCCCGGCGGCCTTGTCGAAGCCGGGGATCAGCTTCGACCAGTTTTTCAGCCTGGCCGTGTCGATCGGCTTGAGCACGCCGGCGTCATAGGTGATCTGCGCGTGGTAGGAACCGTCGGTGAGCAGTTCGACGCCGGCGCCGCCGGATTGCAGCTTGGTGATGATTTCCGATGGGTCGGCGAACAGGCTGGTCTGCACCTCGATGCCGCTGGCCTTGAGGAAGGGCGCGAGGAACTCGGGCCGCGCGTAGTCGGCGTTGGTGCCCCAGGTGAAGCGTTTCGCCGCCGCCTGTGTGCGGCCGGAGAGCAACGGACCTCCGAGCAGACCGGCGGCGCCGGCGATGCCCAGCAGTTTAAGCATGTCGCGCCGCGAACGGGCGCCATTGAAGAGGTCGTGGGTCAAGCGATCTGATGCATCCGTCATCTTCTTTCCTCTGCGTTGCTCGATTTACCCGCCTGTCCGCGCGGGATGCCTGCTGATGACACCACGGACACGGCCTCGCGCTCAACCGTTGCCGCGTTGCGCGCGCAGGGCTTGCCGCCGGACGGTGGTGGCCGTCGCGTCGACGGCGAGGTCGAGGCCCTCCAGCGAGCCGCTGAACACCACGCCGTAGAGCTCGAAGGCGCGCGACGGGGTTTCCCAGCGCTCCAGCACGTCGTGCAGCACGCGGCGCGGTTCGCGCTCCAGCGGGTCGCCATAGCCGCCGCCGGAGCAGTCGATGCCGCGGATCAGCTCGCCCTTGTGCAGCGTCAGCGCGACCACGTTGGGCAGCTTGCTCTGGCTGCCGTCGGCGCGGATGTGCCAGGCCGCGGCGGCGATGGCATCGCCGCCACCGCGCACGCCCCGCGGCGGGCTGAGCTGGCCGTCGCAGGGGAACATCACCGTCAGCGGCGCCTCGGTGGGGCCATAGGCCATGTCGCCGCCCGGCGCGCCGCGGAACTTGCCGGCGCCGCCGGAGCCGGGGATCAGGCGGATGTGGCTGAACTCGATGGGGTGCTTGAGCTCGTCGATCTCCACCGAGTCGCGGTACATCAGCCCGCAGTCCACCGGCAGGCCCCAGGTCAGCCAGCCGTCGGCGTGGGCGCTGGCGGGGCCGCCGTTGATGGCGATGATCAACTGGTTGACGTAGGCCTCGTTGCCCTGGCGCGGATCGTCGCCGGAGACCACCGCCAGGCCCACGCCCATGCCCAGGCCTCCCTCGGCGACGCCGTAGCCGTCGCCGAGCTGGGCGAAGGCCGCGCCGGCGCAGTTCACCAGGCGGTCCGCGACGTTGGTGGTGGCCACCGAACAACTGTGCGGGAACGCCGGGCGGCCGATCACCTTGCCTTCGCCGAGCAGCATGCGCACGCGGCGAAAGGCCCCGGAGTTCTTCGGGATGTCCGCCGGCAGCGAGTTGAACAGGCCGGTGAGCGAGGCGGAAATGGTGCAGGCCTCGCTGACGTTGAAGCCGCAGGGCAGGTTGTCGATGTTGTCGCGCATGTCCAGGGTGACCATCGCCGCTTCGGGGTCGACCTCGATTTCCAGCTTGATCGGAATCCCCTCGGGGACGATGCCCTCCACCGGGTCGTGGCCGCCGGTGTTCACCAGCCGCGCCCTGGGCAACCGGCGGATGGCCTGGGCCATGCGCTGCTCTGAGTAGTCCAGCCAGTCGCGGATGAAGGTCTTGATGCGCTCCTTGCCGTACTTCTCGCACAGCTCCTTGAGCCGCCGCTCGCCGATCCGCGCGGCGCCGAGGCTGGCGAGGAAGTCGCCGTACCACTGGCCGGGCACGCGGATTCGGCTCTGGCACATGCGCACGATGTCCTGGTTCATCTGGTAGTCGCGTTGCACGCGCACCGCCGGGAAGATCAGCGCGCCTTCCTCGTACACGTCCTTCGCCGAGGCGTGGTAGGTGGTCGGTTGCGAGTTGCCGATGTCCGCCTGGTGCGCCTTGGCGACCACGGTGAAGAGGTGTTCGCCCTCGACGAACACCGGCACCAGGATGGTGTGGTCGGCCGGGTGGGTGTTGCCGGTGTACGGGTCGTTGTGCAGGAAGGCGTCGCCCTCGGCGAGGTCCGGGTGGAACTCGCACATGGTGCGGGTTTGCAGGTGCGCGCCGAAGCTGTGGATCGGCAGCCCGTCGGCGCAGGCCAGCAGCTGATTGTCGGCGGTGCACAGGCCGCAGCTGAAGTCGCGCGCGCTGTTGATCACCGCCGAGCGCGCGGCGCGCAGCAGGGTGTTGGTCATCTCGCGGACGATGCCGTCGATGCGGTTGGCGATCACCGCGGTGAGTACCGGGTTGATGGCTTGCTTCTGGTCCATTCCGGGCGCCCTCACTGGTAGCTCAGGATGTAGTTGCCGGCGTCGCTGACGCGCGCCGACATGCCCGGATAGACCACCAGCGTGGTGGTTGGCTCCTCGATGATCGCCGGGCCCTGCACGCGGTGGCCGGGAAGCAGGTCGGCACCGGCATGGATCGGCGTTTCGATGCTTACCCCGGCGTCGAAGTGGCAGGTCCGGTAGGCGGCCACCGGCGCATCCTCGCCTTGCGCCGCGCGGGCGAGGCTCTGCACCAGCGGCGAGGAGAGGGCGACGGTCAGGCGCGCCTTCCAG
The DNA here is from genome assembly GCF_029959715.1 of Pseudomonas sp. PS02288. NCBI lineage: Bacteria > Pseudomonadati > Pseudomonadota > Gammaproteobacteria > Pseudomonadales > Pseudomonadaceae > Pseudomonas > Pseudomonas sp. PS02288. The sequence goes on from NZ_JASCPA010000004.1 coordinate 120,301, forward strand.
TTGATGCATTCCACGGCGCTGGCGCGGTCGTCGATGGCGAATACCCGCTGGTGGACCTGGTGGAAGGCTTCGACCAGCCGTTCGACGTCCGCCGCATCCTCGATACGGCTGAACGGCAGCGGCGTATCCAGCTCCCAGATCTGGCCGAAGTAACGCGCCTCGACGAAGAACTCGAGGCTCGCCTTGTCGCGTGCCTGTGCGCCGAGGCCTTCGAGAAAGCCCAGCAGGCGCCGTTCGAGTTCGCCCAGGGTGCGGTTCACCGCGGCGTGGTCGAAGCGGTTCGAGGTGGTCACCAGGCTCGCGGTTTCCTCCTTGAGGATGTCGGCGAACTGCATGCCGGCGGCGGACAGCGCCGAAGCCGCCTTGGGCAGCACCACGCGTTCGCATTCCAGCTCGCGGGCGATCGGCAGGATGTTGATGCCAGCCGCGCCACCGCCGGCGACCAGGGTGCTTTCGTTCGGATTGACACCCTCGGCGATGGTGATTTCGCGGATCGCCTTGATCATCAGCTCGCTGGCCAGGCTGATGATGTCGTAGGCGGTCTGCTCGATGCTGGCGCCGAAACGCTCGGCCAGCGGCGCGAGGGCACGGCGCGCGGCCGCCACGTCGAGGCGCATGCGCCCGCCGAGGAAGGCCTCGGCATTGAAGTAGCCGAGCACGCAGGCGGCGTCCGACACCGTCGGCAACTCGCCGCCGCGGCCGTAGCAGGCCGGGCCGGGATCGGAGCCGGCGCTCTGCGGGCCGACGCGCATCAGGCCGCCCTCGTCGCACCAGGCGATGGAGCCGCCGCCGGCGCCGACCGAGCGGATGTCCACCGAGGAAATGCCCAGCAGGTGACCGCTCCACAGGCCGCCGAGCCAGGTGTCGCGGCTGTAGGTGAGGTTGCCGTCGCGGACCAGGCCGACGTCGAAGGTGGTGCCGCCGGTGTCGCAGACGATGGCGTTGCTGCCGAGGTCTTCCAGGCGCGTGTAGGCGGCCGCGGCGACCGGCGCCATGGCCGGGCCGGATTTCACCGTGTGGATCGGCGCCTCGATCAGCTCGGCGACGTTCATGCAGCCGCCCAGCGTGGTCGAGACGAGGATGTCGTTGGCGTAACCGGCCGCGCGCAGGTCGCGCTCCAGCCCGCTCAGGTGCTGCTGCATCAGCGGCTTGAGCGAGGCGTCGATGCTGGTGGCCGAGGCCCGGCGGTACTCGCGGATCACCGGCAGGATGCGGTGCGAAAGGGTGTAGGGCACGCCGGGCAGCAGTTCGTCGAGGAGCGCGGCGAGGCGCTGTTCATGCGCCGGATTGGCGATCGACCAGAGCAGGCACACGGCGACCGCCTCGAAATCGTGCCGCGCCAATTGGCCGATCACCTCGCGCGCCTGCGCCTCGTCGAATTCGCGCGACACGCTGCCATCGGCGCGGATGCGCTCGCGCACCTCGAAGGTGTAGCGGCGCGGGACGTAGGGCTCGGGGTAGTCGCGGCTGAAGTCGTGGGGATTGAGCTTGCCGCCCTCGCGCAGCACGAGGATGTCGGGGAAACCTTCGGTGACCAGCAACGCGGTCTTCGCCACGCGCTGGGTGACGATGGCGTTGGTCGCCCGCGTGGTCCCGTAGATGAACAGATCGGTCGCGCCGAGCAGCGCCTCGACGCCCAGCCCCAGTTGTTCGGCGGCGACGCCGAGGGCCTCGCGCATGCCGTCGAAGATGCGCGCATGGGTGGTGAGTGCCTTGCCAATGGTGTAGCCACCGCTGCTGTCGGTCACCACCACGTCGGTGAAGGTGCCGCCGGTATCCACGGAAATCCTGTACATGCTCGTGATCCCTCCGAGTCCGTTGACGTAGTCGCTGCCATGACGAGGAATGCAGTATCGCGCAAAACAGGGCCGTCTCCGCAGCCTGGCGAAGCAGGCGCCGAACGGTATCGCCGTTTCCGGCGGGAAGGTATCGATGGGGAAAGCGGTCAGGCCGCTTCGTAGTGCCAGACCTTGGAGACGATCTTCCAGGTGTCGCCGAGGAAGATCAGTGTCATGTCGTCGACGAAGCTCTGCGGCAGGTAGAGGTCGCGCACGCGCACGTGGGCGGTGGTCGGCGTCGGCATTTCCAGGCTGATGATCTCGTCGACGCGCGGATCGTTGCGCTGCGCGGGTGCCTCCCGACGGGTCAGTCGTTCGAGGTACAGCGGCAGGTCGAGCATGATGAATTCGTCGTCCGTGGACGAGAACAGCCGCGCCTCGGCGTGGAAGATCTCGTTGAACCAGTCCGAACGGCCGAAATACAGCGCATCGAAGTAGCGCTGGATGACCTTTAGCAGTTCGCTCTTGGGTGTGCTCATGCGATCGCTCCATTGATGCATTGCTCGACGGCCGCCTCATGCGGCAGTTCCAGGCCGTAATCCAGTGCGGCCAGCAGGGTTTCCAGTTCGCTGTCGGAAATGATCAGCGCGGGCGCGAGGAACAGGGAGGTCTGTTCCCCGCTGGTGCCGATCAGGACACCGGCCTCCAGCGCGCGCTCGGCGACGCGCGAGGCGAGGGTGGGCTCCAGGGTGTCGGCCCGCCAGTCGCGCCAATCCGGGCCGTGCAGCTCGATGGTCCAGTGCAGACCACGGCCGTCGACACGGGCGACGATCGGATGGCGGGCGGCGATTTCGCCGAGGCGGCGCTTCATCACCTGTTCCAGATGCGCGGTTCGCTCGAGCAGCTTTTCGCGCACCACCACGCGCAAATAGGCGCGTACCGCGGCGACCATGCTCGGATGGGCGCGGAAGGTGCTGTAGCTCTGCCAGGACTTGTCTTTCAGCCGCTCCATCACGTCCTTCGAGAGCACCACCGCACCGGCCGGCGCTGCGCCACCGGCCAGCGGCTTGCCGAGGGTGACGATGTCCGGGCGGCTGTCGCCGCCCTGGAAGGCGAACCAGCGCCCGCTGCGGCCCAGGCCGGTCACCACTTCGTCGGCGATCCACAGGCAGCCGGCCGCGCGGGCCATCGCCGCCATGCGGTCCTGATAGTCTGCGTCGTGATAGATGCCGCCCTGGGTGTAGTCGATGATCATCGCCGCGCTGTCGGCCAGCTGCGCCGGAACGCCGGCGAGGCGCGTCTCCAGCGACGGCACACAGACATCGCCGCCGTAGCTGGCGCCGATCGGCGCGGGCAACTGGTGAACCGCTACGCGCCAGGGCGTCGCCCGGGTGCCGCCATGATGCGAGGCGAGGCCGCCATGCCAGTGCGGCTGCAGAGTGGCGTCGCGGGACAGACCGGTGAGGCCGTGATAGGCGCGCTCACGGGTGGCGAACGGCGCCCTCCCGCTGAGCACCTGGGCAAGCGACAGCGCCTGATCGTTGGCCTCGCTGCCGCTGAGGAAGAAGCGCACGCCGCCGACCCAGTCGTGTTCGCCGGCGAAGGCGATATCGACCAGCTCATCCGCTGCGGCTTCACGCTCGCCCCAGGCCCAGCCTTCGCTGACCACCGGGGCACTGGCGGCCCTGCGCAGGGCGTCCTGCATGTCCGGATAGGCATGGCCGAGCGGGCCGCCGGTGCTGCTGCCATCGATGACCCGACGGCCGTCCGCGAGGAAGAAGTACACCCCTTCGCCGCCAACGATGCGGAAGCTCGGCTCTTCGCCGGCGTTCAGCCCTGTCTGGATCAACCTGCCCATGCCCGTGCCTTCCTCGGGATCGGTATATGGACATAGCATTTCATGTCGACTGTATATTGTCGACAATCTTTTTATATCCTGCTATCATTGCCCTCCATCAAGCCCGCCCTGGCTTTTCGTAAAGCCGCATCCTAGAGCCTTCACGGCGGCGTTCGGGCGTTTCCGACGGAGGTCGGAGTGAGCTATCTCCTCCCTTGTGTTAGGGTCTTTTTAATCGTTACCTCGCCGGCCGGAGAATCCGATGGCTTCCTTTGAATCACCCGAAAGATCCGACAGCGCCATGCCGCTGCATCGAACGCGCATGGCCGACCTGGCCTACGAGCGTATCCGGGAGCTGATAATCGTCGGGGACCTGCCCATCGGCTCGCGCTTGATCGAGACCCAGCTGGCGCAGGAGTTCGGCACCAGCCGGGCGCCGGTTCGCGAGGCCATCCGCCGCCTGGTGGAAGACGGCCTGATCGAGGAGCGGCCGCACCACGGCGCCACCGTCAAGGTGCTCGACGCCGCGGCGATCATCGACCTCTATAACGTGCGCCTCGCCCTGGAGACCATGACCATTCGCCTGGCGACGCTGCGCGGCATGTCCACCGACCGCCTGCGTGAACTGGTCGCGTTGATGGATGAGGCGGCGCAGAAGGGCGACACCATGCTGGTGGCGCGGCACGAGCTGGATTTCCATGCGGAGATTTGCCAGCACAGTGGCAATCAGCTGGCCATCGAACTGTTCCGCAGCCTCGGTGGTCGCCTGCTGATGGCCGTCGCCCTGGACAACACCTCACAGCAGGACCTGCTGGGTGTCGCCGCCGAGCACGAGCCCCTGCTGGCCGCCATCGAGTCCGGCGACGACCGTCGCGCCGCCGAGGAGATGCGTCTGCACATCCTTTCCACGGTCGGCGACCTGCTGGCACGGCTCGACGGCAATCCGCTGGATCTGCTCGACTACCCGCAAAACGCCTGATCGATCTCGACTTTGCCCGCGGCGCGCCGGATCATGCCGGCCCCGCATCGCCAGAGTACGCCATGAAACGCTTCGTCCTCCTCGATACCACGCCGATCCCCGACAACGGCGGCGCCCTCTGCCTGTTCGAGTACGGCGAAGACTTCGTGATCAAGTTCGAGGGTGGCCGCGGCAATCAGTTGATGAACACGCGCATGCACGGCTCGGAGGATGCGCTGGCGGAAATCCCCTGCAAACGCGTGGCCGGCCGGCCCCAGGTGCGCGTGCTGATCGGCGGCCTGGGCATGGGCTTCACCCTGGCCGCGGCGCTGCGGCACCTGGGCAAGGACGCGGAGGTGCAAGTGGCCGAGCTGGTGCCGGGCGTCATCGAATGGAACCACGGTCCGCTCGGCGAAAAGTCCGGCTATCCGCTGCGCGATCCGCGCGCCAGGGTGCTCAACGACGACGTCGCGGTGATCCTCAAGGCCGGGCCCGGCGCCTTCGACGCCGTCATGCTGGACGTAGATAACGGTCCCGAGGGGCTCACGCAGAAATCCAACAGTTGGCTGTACTCGATGGAGGGCCTGCGCACCTGCGCGAAGGCGCTGCGCAAAGGCGGCGTGCTCGCCGTATGGTCGGCCAGCGCCGACCGGCAGTTCTCCGAGCGTCTCTCCAGGGCGGGATTCAAGGCCGAAGAGGTGCAGGTATTCGCCCACGGCAACCGTGGCCCGCGCCATACGATCTGGATCGCCGGCAAGCTCTGATCACTCGTCCCGTTCGCCCTGCGGCAACCCGCCATGTGGCGATTTTACTGGGCTCGCGGCGCTGGAAATTCCTTTTTGCGTACGCGAACTTATCGCCTTTTTCGGCCTCCTATCGCGGTAGCCAGTGATCGCGACGGCCTGCTAAGCTCGCGCCTTCACTCGATTGCCCACTACGGCGCAGGTTAAGGAAATAGCATGAGACAACATCGGTTGGCGGCAGCGATGGCCCTGGTAGGTCTGGTTCTGGCCGGCTGCGACTCGCAGACCAGCGTGAAACTGGAAACGCCGGCTCAGAAGGCCTCCTACGGCATCGGCCTGAACATGGGCAAAAGCCTGGCTCAGGAAGGCATGGACGATCTGGACTCCAAAGCCGTCGCCCAGGGCATCGAAGATGCCATCGGCAAGAAAGAGCCGCGCCTGAAGGACGAAGAGCTGATCGAAGCCTTCGCTTCCCTGCAGAAACGCGCCGAGGAGCGCATGAAGACGGTTGGCGAAGAAAACGCCAAGGCCGGCAAGAAATTCCTCGAAGACAACGGCAAGCGCGAAGGTGTGACCACCACCGCGTCGGGCCTGCAGTACGAAGTGCTGAAGAAGGCGGACGGCGCCCAGCCCAAGCCGACCGACGTCGTCACCGTTCATTACGAAGGCAAGCTGATCGACGGCAAGGTCTTCGACAGCTCCATCGAGCGCGGTACCCCGATCGATCTGCCGGTCAACGGCGTGATTCCGGGTTGGGTCGAAGGTCTGCAACTGATGCACGTTGGCGAGAAGTTCAAGCTCTACATCCCCAGCGAACTCGCTTACGGCGCCCAGAGCCCGAGCCCGATGATTCCGGCCAACTCGGTGCTGGTGTTCGAGCTGGAACTGCTGGCGATCAAGGACCCTAACCAGGCTCCGAGCGACGCCGAGCAGCCCGCCGAATCCAAGTAACCCCCGCGTTACCGACCAACGCCCCGTTCTGCGGGGCGTTGTCGTTTCCGGGGTAACGAACCGTCACTCGACCGGGCAGTCTGAACAGGTACGGAACGAGGCGGCTGTTACGGTTATGCACACTGCCTTAAGGAATACAAGCGGAGCGTCGAGAACGCCTTCGCACTTTTCCAGTGCGATCGCAACTTACTGATTTTATTGATATTTTATTGCTGTTTAAAAATTGCTCGATCTGAGCGGAAGCCGCATGAGGCGGGCTTTTGGCCCAGCCATCCATAATCTGTTCACATAGTTATCCACAGCTTTTGTGGGTAACCGCAGCCAGCCCAGCGGGCACGCGGTCTGCCGAGGAGTCAGGATGAAAATGCCGTTGAATCTTGCACGCTACCTGCCCATCGCCGAGCGCATTCTGGTGCGTGGCCGCCTACCTGCGTTGCTGCTGGCGGTGGCTCGCAAAGGCGCGCGGAAGGACAGGCGAAAGGGTGGCCTGACGGACGACCTGCGAGTGCTTCAGTCGCTTGCGCTGGCCTACTGGCGTGGCGAGTACCGCGCGGTCAGTCGGCAGGCGCTGCTCGCCTCGGTGGCGGCGCTGGCTTACTTTCTGTCGCCGCTGGATCTGATTCCGGATTTTCTCATCGGGGTCGGCCTGCTGGACGACTTCGCCGTGCTCGCTTGGGTCACCCGCACCTGGAGCAAGGAGCTCGACGCGTTCCGCCTGTGGCGCGATACTCAGTCTCCCTCCCGGCGAGCGGAGCTGGAACGGCTGCCATCGCCCGAGGAAATCCCCCGGGAACGATGAGCTGTCGCCAATCGTCCCGGCCGCCCTCAGTCAGTGTCGAAACCGCTTCCGCTCGCCGCCTGTTAAGATCGTCGCTGATCTTCATAGGGGGAGCGCCCATGAGTGTGCAAGTGATCAGCCGTGACGGCGAGGCGGAATACGCCGTCGTGCCGTGGGCCGAATACCAGGCGTTGCTCGCCGCTGCCGGACGGCCCAGCGAGCAGATCGCGGTCTCGGAATCCGGGGATGGCCTCGCGCAGCTTTCCAGCCGACGTGAGGCGCTCGGGCTGAGTCGTGAGCAACTGGCGCGTCAGGTCGGCATCAGCCCGTCCTACCTCGAGTTGATCGAGCGCGGCGAGCGCGAGCCGGACGCCGCGATCCGCCGCTCCCTTGCGTTCGTGCTGAGCAAGGCCGCGCAGGAGCAAGAGGCTCCCGCGCCGTGAGCGTGCGCATCTCCCAGCAGCACTGGCAGGCATTGATCGCCGAACTGGCGGATGCGCGTCGACAGCGCCACCTGGTGACCTACCGCGCGCTGGTCGAGCGTCTGCAACTGCCGACTCCGGCGCTGCAGACCCTGACCGCCGCGCTCGAACACCTGGCGGCGCTCGACGCCAAGGCGGAGCGCCCGCTGCGCAGCGCGCTGGTGATCAGCCAGGGCGCCAGCCGTCTTCCACGCCCGGGGTTCTTCGACTGCGCGGTGCGCCTGGGGCGTTTCAGCGGTCCGTGTGACGGTGTCGCCGCGGCCTCCTGGCATGCGGCGGAAGTCGCCCGTGTTTTTGACTTCGACTACCCGGAGGGCAACTGATGTTGTGGAAACTGCGCGCCAGGGCGGGCTACTGGCTCGCCCGGCAACTGCTGGGCTGGCGCTGGTGGGTGGCGCAGCCGCGCGCCTGGCACTGGATGGAAGGGCAGTACGCGCGGATGGCCAATCTGGGCGATCGTCAGGCGCAGAGCTTCTACGGGCACCTGTTGCTGTTCCGTGGCCAGGGCCTGGGGGCGCGCGAGGAGGGCTTGAGGCTGCTCGATCTGGCCGCCCGCGCCGGTGACGCGAAGGCGGCCTATCAACTCGGCATGAGCAGCCTGGCCGGTTCCACGCAGCAGCCGCCCGACGGCCGGGAGGCCGCGCGCTGGTGGACCCTGGCTGCCGAGAATGGTCACCCGCTGGCGGCGCACCGGCTCGCCGAACTCTATCGGCAGGGTGGAGAAGGGCAGCCCGCCGACTCCGACCTGGCCGGGCGCTACGCGGACCGCGCGGGCGAACTCGGACTCTGAGTCTTTCTCGGTGTTTCGTGGAATGCGTAAGGCCGCGTTCGCCATTCAGGCCTCTCGTTCCGCTTCTTCCATCCGCTTCCTCGCTCCGACTCGTTCGAGACGGGCCCTCGCGTTACCCCGCCAGCGGCAGGGTATCGATGACTTCCAGGCTGTAGCCCGGCACCGCCTTGGCCATGCGCTTGGCTTCGGAGGCGAGGTCGGCGAGCTGGGTGGCGTCGAGGCGTGAGCAGGCTTCCGGGCGCAGGTGAACGATGCCGATGGAGAGCGACAGTAGTGGAAACTCCTGGCGCTTGCCTTGGCGGTCGTGGGCGACGAAACAGCCGGCCTGCAGGTGTTCCTCCCGGTAGAAACGCCGGCACTGGCTCTGGAAGTCCTCGAGCAACTGCTGCAGGCGCAGACGCCAGTCCGCCGAACCCAGCACCAGTAGGAAATCGTCGCCGCCGATATGGCCGACGAAGTCGCGCATCGGATCGACCCGTTCGCACAGGCACTGCGCCAGGCAAAGCAGCACCTCGTCGCCACGGGCGTAGCCGTAGAGATCGTTGAAGGGCTTGAAGCTGTCGATGTCGACATAGCAGATCACGGCCTCGCGCTCCTGCTGCAGCAGGCGCGTCAGGCATTGCTGGATCGGCACGTTACCCGGCAGCAGGGTCAGCGGGTTGGCGTGACGGGCCTGCTGGATCTTCTGTTCTGTGATCAGCTTGAGCACGTCGATCACCCGGCCAAGCCCGCGGTACTCGCCGTCCTCGGTGATGATGAAATCCTCCTCGATGCGTTGCCGCGCGCGACTGGTGAGCAGCCGGCTCACCTGCTGCAACGACTGGCGCAGGTCGACGCTGAGGAAGTCGTCACCCATCAGCCGGCTGATCGGCTTGCGCGCGAACAGGTCGGTGGCGAAGGGCTTGAGCAGGGCGTCCGAGAGGGAATGGCGGTGCACGATGCCGACCGGATGGCGCGCTCCATCGAGTACCGCCAACGAGTTCAGGTTGGCCTGCAGGCGAAACGCCTCGAGCACCTCACCGATGGTGGTTTCCTGATCGACCGCCTGTTGTTCGATCAGCAGGGTGGCGAGCGCCTCTTCCTCTTCGGCGCTCAGCGCGGCCCCGAGTCTCGGCAGCAGCACACGGGCGTCGCGCGACGGGTTTTCCTGCGGCCGGGCGAGCAGGTAGCCCTGCACCAGGTCGACCCCCATCTCGGCCAGCACGCTCAGTTCCTCGATCAGCTCGATGCCTTCGGCGATCACCTGGGCGCGGGAAACTTTCGCCATCTTCAGGATGGATTCGACGAACTCGCGCTTCACCGCATCCTGGTGAATCCCGTCGATGAAGTGACGGTCGATCTTCACGTAGTCCGGGCGCAATTCCGACCACAGGCGCAGGCTCGAATAACCGGCGCCCAGGTCGTCCAGGGCGATCGAGAAACCCATGGCGCGGTAGTGGTGCAGGGCCGTCTGGAGCAGCGCGTAGTCCTCGATGGGCGCCTGCTCGGTGAGTTCGATCACCACCTGGCTCGGCGGTATTCCCAGGCTTTGCAGCAGCTTCAGAGTGCGTCCGGGCTGATGTGCCGGCTCGAGCAGTGATTCGGGGGAGACGTTGAGGAACAGCTTGCCTTCGAGCTGCAGGTCGCGGAAGGCCTGGCAGGCGGTCCTGCGCGCCAGCTGTTCCAGTTCGCTCAGGCGGCCGGCATGGCGGGCTGCGGCGAACAGCGTGAGAGGCGAATGCAGCGGGCTGTTGGAGGGGCCCCGGCTCAGTGCTTCGTAGCCGAGGATGCGCCGTTCGGACAGGCAGACAATCGGCTGAAAGAGGCTGTGCAGATCGCCCTGAGCGAGGATCAGGCCCAGTGCGCTGGCTTGCTCGGTGACGGGCATTGTAGGTCTCGAATACCGAAATGAAAAAGGGCCGGCTTTCACGCCGGCCCCTCCATTTCACGACACTCGTGTTACCGCCGTATTACAGGCTCAGTCCTTCTTCGCCACGGCAGTGTTCAGGCCGAGGTAGTCGAGGAGAATCTGCCCGGTTTCCTGCAGGTAGGCGTCGTCTTCCGGCTTGGTCTTGTCGTCCGGGCTGGGAACGGCGTCCTCGTCCTCTTGCTTGAGCTCCTTCAGCGGCTCCTCACCCTTGGCCTTGCGGCGGGTATTTTCCAGCGCCAGCTGCTCGCCCTCGACCTTGGTCTGCTCGGCGCGACGCTTGGTTTCGTTGAGGCTGACGGTCTTCTCGTCCATCAGGTGCTGGGCCAGCTTGAAGCGTTCCTGGGTGAAGACGAAGTCGGGGTTTTTCGCGGCTCGGGCTTCGTGGCGCGCGCGCAGTTCGGCGAGGAACGGCGCGAACGGATCGCGCTCGGCACTGATCGCCGGGCGGATGCTGTCCCACGGCATGGCTTCGGGCAGCGAGCTTTCGCCGATCTCGTGGGTGTTCACCACTGGCGGGAAGTCGACATCCGGCAACACGCCCTGATGCTGCGTGCTCTGGCCGGAAACCCGGTAGAACTTCGCCAGCGTCAGCTTCAGCTCGCCGTGGTTGAGCGGCTGGATGGTCTGTACGGTGCCTTTGCCGAAGGTCTGCCCGCCGATGATCAGCGCACGATGGTAGTCCTGCATGGCGCCGGCGAAGATTTCCGAGGCTGAGGCGGACAGCCGGTTGACCAGCACGGCCATCGGCCCGGTGTAGTAGGCGCCGGGGTTCTCGTCGGCGAGCACGTCGACGCGCCCGTCGGCGTTGCGCACCAGCACGGTCGGCCCCTTCTCGATGAACAGGCCGGTGAGGTCGGTGGCTTCCTGCAGCGAGCCACCGCCGTTGTTGCGCAGGTCGATGACCACGCCGTCGACCTTCTCCTGCTGCAGTTCGCCGAGCAGCTTCTTCACGTCGCGGGTGGTGCTCTTGTAGTCCGGATCACCGGCGCGATAGGCCTTGAAGTCGAGGTAGAAGGCTGGCAGCTCGATGACGCCGAGCTTGTACTCGCGCCCGGCGTGCTCGAGTTTCAGGACGCTTTTCTTCGCCGCCTGTTCTTCCAGCTTGACTGCCTCGCGAGTGATCGACACCACCTTGCTGGTCTGGTCGTTCGGCCCGTTGCTCGCCGGAATCACCTCCAGGCGAACCTTGGAGCCCTTCGGTCCGCGGATCAGTTTTACCACTTCGTCGAGACGCCAGCCGATCACGTCGACCATCTCGTCGTCACCCTGGGCGACGCCGATGATCTTGTCCGCCGGAGAAATCTGCTTGCTCTTTTCCGCCGGGCCGGCCGGCACCAGGCGCACGACCTTGACGTTGTCGTTGTCGTTCTGCAGCACGGCGCCGATCCCTTCGAGGGAAAGGCTCATGTTGATGTCGAAGTTTTCCGCGTTGTCCGGCGAGAGGTAGTTGGTGTGCGGGTCGTAGGTCTGCGCGAAGGCGTTGATGTAGGCCGAGAACACGTCTTCGCCACGGGTCTGGTCCAGGCGCGCGAGCTGGTTGCGATAGCGCTTGGTGAGCAGCTCCTGGATCGCCTTGGGCTCCTTGTGGGCCAGCTTCAGGCGCAGGACTTCGTCCTTGACGCGCTTGCGCCAGAGGTCGTCCAGTTCCGCGGTGTTCTTCGCCCAGGGGGCCTTTTCGCGATCGATCAACAGGTCTTCGTCGATGCTGAAGTCGATGTTATCGACGCCCTTGTCGAGCATCGCCAGGGCGAAATTGAGGCGTTCCTCGAGGCGATCCAGGTAGCGTTGATAGATGGCGAAGCCCGGGTCCAGGTTGCCACTCTTCAGGAAATCGTCGAATTGCGTGCGCCACTTATCGAACTCGGCGATATCGCCGGCGGTGAAGTAGCTGCGCGCCGGATCGAGGGCTTTCAGGTAACCCTCGTAGATCTTCACCGAGCGCTCGTCGTTGAGCGGTGGCTTGTTGTAGTGATGACGCTTGAGCAGTTCCACCACGTTCAGGCTGGCGATCACCTGCTCGCGATCCGGCTGCAACGCATCCCAACTGTGGGAAGCGGTTGTCTTGGCCCACAGCGGCAGCGCGCTGAAACCTATCAATAAGGCAAGGGTGGTGCGGGTAAGGGTTCGCTTCATGCTGATTCGACGTGTGGGCAAGTGATGACGCATATTAGGTCGTCAATACGGGCGCCGGTTCAATCGAACCGGGCATAACGCCGGAGCCGGTTGCCGGCTCGGTTGAAGCCACTATGGAGGCAGCGTGAAGGCATTGCAAGGCATCGACGGGAACCTGGAGTGGGCCGAACGCGCCGCTCTGGAATGTGACGTGGGGCAGATCCGCATTCGTGTGGCGGCTGCCGGACTCAACCGCGCGGACCTGCTTCAACAGGCCGGGCACTATCCACCGCCACCGGGGGCCAGCGACGTCATCGGCCTGGAGTGCGCCGGGGTGATCAGCGAAGTGGGCGCCGGCAGTTCATGGAAAGTCGGCGATCGCGTCTGTGCGTTGCTGGCCGGCGGCGGCATGGCCGAGGAGGTGGTGATCGACGGTCGCCACGCGCTGCCGGTTCCGGAAGGCATGAGCTTGCTCGAGGCGGCGGTGCTGCCGGAGGTGTACGCCACCGCCTGGCTCAACCTGTTCAAGCTAGCCGCGGTGCAGCCCGGCGAGAAGGTGTTGATCCACGCGGGCGCCAGCGGCGTCGGTTCGGCGGCGATCCAGCTGTGCAAGGCGTTCGGCAATCCGTGCTGGGTGAGCGTCGGCTCGCCCGAGCGTCTGGAGCACTGCGAAGCGTTGGGTGCGCAGGGTGGCGCGCTGCGCCATGACGGCTTGGACAACCTGCGCGATTTCGGGCCCTACAACGCCATCCTCGATCCGGTGGGCGGGGGTTACGCCGCACTGAACCTCGACCTCATCGCGCTCGACGGGCGCTGGGTGACGATCGGCATGATGGGCGGGCGCAAGGCCGAGATGGATTTCGCCAAGCTGCTGGCCAAGCGCGTCCAGCTGATCGGCTCGACCCTGCGCAACCGCGACGACGACTACAAGGCCGAGCTGTTGCTCGACCTGCAGCAGCACGTCTGGCCGCTGTTCGCCGAAGGTCGCCTGAGTCCCGAGCTGGCGCGCAGCTACCCGATTGCCGACGCCACAGCCGCTTACGCCGAGCTGGCGGGCAATACGGTCAACGGCAAGTTGGCGCTGGTGATCGACGCCAGCCTGGACTGACCGGTACAGGCCCGGATTCTCCGGGCCGTTCGGCCACGTCCGGCCCGCGGGAACTCAGTAGTTCTGCGGGCATAGCTTGCGTTCTATCAGCTCGATGAGGATGTGCAGGACCTTGATGTGCAGCTCCTGCACGCGGTCGGCATAGTCGCCGCCCGGGGCGCAGATGCACACGTCGGCGATGTCTTCGAGCGCCGAGCCCGGCTTGCCGGTCAATGCCACCACTTTCACCCCGAGCTTCCGCGCGGCTTCGGCGGCCTTGAGCACGTTCGGGCTCTTGCCGCTGGTGCTGATGGCGATCAGCACGTCGCCGGCGCGGCCGTGGGACTCGATGTAGCGCGAGAAGATGTAGTCGTAGCCGAAATCGTTGGCCACGCAGCTGATGTGGCTGGCGTCGCTGATCGACACCGCGGCGATGCCCGGGCGGTTGTTGCGATAGCGCCCGGTGAGTTCTTCGGCGAAATGCATGGCGTCGCACATCGAGCCGCCGTTGCCGCAGGAAAACGCCTTGCCCTTGTTCTCGAAGCTTTCCACCAGCAACTGCGCGGCGCGCTCGATGCCGTGCAGCGCCTGGTCGTTGGCGATGAAGCGATCCAGTGCGGTGCGGGCTTCTTCGAGGCTGTAGCGGATATGTTCGATCATCAGGGTTCTCAAGGAAGATCGTGGCTGGAATAGAAGGCGCCGAGCACTTTCACCAGATGGGCGAGGTCGTGGCTGCCGGCCAGCTCGCGGATCGAGTGCATGGCGAAGGTCGGCAGACCGATGTCCACCGTGCGCACCCCGAGGTGGCCGGCGACGATCGGGCCGATGGTCGAGCCGCAGCCCATGTCGCTGCGTACCACGAAGCTCTGCACCGGCACTTCGTTTTCCAGGCACAGGTGGCGGAAATAGCCGGCGGTTTCGCTGTTGGTGGCGTAGCGCTGGTTGCTGTTGATCTTGATCACCGGGCCGGCGTTGAGCTTCGGCCCGTGGTTGGCGTCGTGGCGATCGGCGTAGTTCGGGTGCACGCCGTGAGCGTTGTCGGCGGAAACCAGCAGGGATTTCTGGATGCTGCGGACGAAGCGCTCGCCGTCCGGCAACAGCCGGCGCAGGGTCTGTTCCAGCATCGGGCCGTCGGCGCCACAGGCCGAGCAGGAACCGACTTCCTCGTGATCGGTGCATACCAGTACGCAGCTTTCCTCGCCCTCGGCCGCCAGCAATGCCTGCAGGCCGGCGTAGCAGGAGAGCAGGTTGTCCAGTCGCGCCCCGGCGATGAAATCGCCGTTGAGGCCGACGACGGCGGCGCCCTGGGTGTCGTAGAAGCTCAGCTCGTAGTCGAGCACGGCGTCGGCGCTGATGCCGTGTTCCTCGCTCAGCTGGTCGGCGAGCAGGGCGCGGAAATCCACCGATTCGTCGCCGGCGACTTGGGCGAGGATCGGCGGCAGTTCGTTCTGCGCATTGATCGCCCAGCCTTCGTTGGCGGTGCGGTTGAGGTGGATCGCCAGGTTCGGAATCACCGCCAGCGGCACCTTGAAGTCGATCAGCTGGCTTTCCACCTTGCCGGCCAGGCGGAAGGTGACGCGCCCGGCCAGCGACAGGTCGCGGTCGAACCAGGGCGCCAGGAGGGCGCCGCCGTAGACTTCGACGCCGAGCTGGAGAAATCCCTGGCGTTGCAGCTCGGGATTCGGCTTGACCCGCAGGCAGGGGCTGTCGGTGTGCGCGCCGACCAGGCGCAGGCCGCCGTCTTCCGGGGACTGTTTGCCGAGGCGGATGGCGATGATCGAGGAGTCGTTACGGGTCACGTAGTAGCGACCGCCGGCTTCGGTGTGCCAGGTCTCGCGCTCGTCGAGGCGGTGGAAACCGGCGGCTTCCAGGTGCTTGATCAGGCTGGCGGTAGCGTGGAAAGGCGTGGGCGAGGCCTTGAGAAAATCGATCAGACCCTGGTTCAGCTGTTCGCGCATAACGGACTCCAGACGGCAATGTCGCCGAGTTTATCGTATTTGCGCGGCCCGCTCGGCATCAGCCCCTGCGCCCCGGCGTCTAGAACGGCGCCGGGCACTCGAAGCGCAGGCGTTCGCCGCTGTGCGGGTGGCTGAGGCTGAGCATGCTGGCGTGCAGGCACAGGCGTTCGTGCGCGGCCAACGCCTCGGGGTTGGCGTAGAGGCGGTCGCCCAGCAGCGGGTGGCCGATCGACAACATGTGCACGCGCAACTGGTGCGAGCGCCCGGTGATCGGCGTCAGCTCGACGCGGCAGTGCCGCTCGAAGCGTTCCAGTACGCGCCAGTAGGTGAGGGCGTGCTTGCCCTGCTCGAAGTCGACCACATGGCGCGGCTTGGTCGGCGGGTCGTAGCGCAATGGTAGCTCGATGCGCCCGCTGTCGAGCGCCGGCTGCCCCCAGCAGAGCGCGGTGTAGGCCTTCTCCGTTTCGCGGTCGTGGAACTGGCGGGACAGCTCGCGGTGGCTATCGGCATCGCGGGCGAGCACGATCAGGCCCGAGGTTTCCCAATCCAGGCGATGCACGATCAGTGCCTCGGGGTAGCCGTTTTCCTGCAGCCGGGTGACCAGGCAATCCTTGTTGTCATCGGCGCGGCCGGGGACGGAGAGCAGCAGGGTCGGCTTGTTGATGACCAGCAGGGCGGCGTCCTGATGGACGATTTCAATGTTCGACAGCGGCATTATCTGGCCTGAATGAAAAAGCGGCCCTCGGGCCGCCCTCTCGATGTGGTGAAACGAACGCGGGCGCTATCAGCGATCCGGCAGGGTGATATTCAGCTCCAGGATCGAGCAGCTGCCCTGGCTTTCCAGTGCGACCTGAACCTGATCCTGCTCGATGTTCACGTACTTGCGTATCACCTCGACCAGCTCCTTCTGCAGGGCAGGCAAGTAGTCCGGCTGGGTACGCTGGCCCCGTTCATGGGCAACGATGATCGACAGACGCTCCTTCGCGATCGATGCAGTGGATTCCTTTTTGCGATCGCGGAAGAAGTCAAAAATGTTCATTCGCGACCTCCGAACAGTCGTTGCAGGAAGCCGGGTTTCTTGACGTCCAGGAAGCGGTGCGCGAGGTCCTTGCCGAGCAGGCGGTCGACCGCGTCGCTGTACGCCTGGCCGGCGTCGCTCTGCTCGTCGAGGATCACCGGGACGCCCTGGTTGGAAGCCTTGAGCACGGCCTGCGATTCGGGAATCACGCCGAGCAGGTTGATCGCGAGGATTTCCTCGACGTCTTCCACGCCGAGCATTTCGCCCTTGGTGACGCGCTCCGGGTTGTAGCGGGTCAGCAGCAGGCGTTCCTTGATCGGGTCGAGACCTTGTTCGGCGCGGCGCGATTTGCTCGCCAGCAGCCCGAGCATGCGGTCGGAGTCGCGTACCGAGGAGACTTCGGGGTTGGTCACGACGATGGCTTCGTCGGCGAAATACATCGCCAGGTGCGCACCTTTCTCGATACCGGCAGGGGAATCGCAGATCACGTACTCGAAGGTTTTCGACAGTTCGTCGATGACCTTGCCGACGCCTTCCTGGGTCAGCGCGTCCTTGTCACGCGTCTGGCTGGCGGCCAGCACGTAGAGGTTCTCCAGACGCTTGTCCTTGATCAGGGCCTGGGTCAGCGTCGCCTCGCCGTTGATGACGTTGACGAAGTCGTACACCACGCGGCGTTCGCAGCCCATGATCAGGTCGAGGTTACGCAGACCGACGTCGAAGTCGACGATGACGGTCTTGTGCCCGCGCAAGGCGAGGCCGGTACCGATGGCGGCGCTGGTGGTGGTTTTGCCCACGCCACCCTTGCCGGAAGTGACTACGAGGATCTTGGCCAAGGTGATTAACCCCAAAATGTAAGGAAGAGTTGGCATCCGCGGCCGGCGCAGGCCTGCGAATCGCCCTTGTATGGTCCTGACTGCCGGTGAGGATCGACCGCGTCCGATGGCGTCGTGAGCGGCGGCCGAAACCCGCTGCAGGTACCTGAAAAAGTGGCGGCAGTATCCGTTAAAGGCGGGTGATGTTCAACACGTCGCCCGCCAGGCCGACCTGCACCGGCTGGCCCCACAAGGGCTCGCGGCGGAGGTCTTCGGCGACCTTGTAGTGGCCGGCCACGGAGACCATTTCGGCGGCCAACTGCTGGCAGAAAATGCGTGCCTTGGAGTCGCCCTTGACGCCGGCCAGGGCGCGTCCGCGCAACGGACCGTAGACATGGATATTGCCGTCGGCGAGAAGTTCCGCCCCCGGACTGACCGCCGCAATGACCACCAGATCGCCGCCCTGGGCGTAGATCTGCTGGCCGCCGCGGATCGGCGTGGTGATCACCCGTGTCGGCTTGGCGACCGGTTCCGCGGGTTTCTCCGGCTTCTTCACCAGCGCCGCGCCGGCGGTCGGATCGAGCGGCCGTTCGCGCGCGCCCGAGGGTGGCAGCACCGGCAGATCCATGGAGTCGGCGGCGGCCACGTGCTCGAAGGTGTTGGAGCGGATCGCCAGCGTACGCAGGCCGTGACGACGGCAGACGCTCATCAGCGCGGCGAGATCGAGACGCCCCTCGCTGGGTGACAGCTTGTCCAGCGCGAGGACCAACGGCGTATTGCTGAAGAAGGCCGGTGCCTGTGCGACTTTGGCAGCCAGCTGGCGGTCGAGCCGCTGCAGGTCATTGTGTGCCAGCTCCATCACGGTGATGGCGAGCATGCTGCCCTTGAGCTGGAACACGGGTTCTTGGTCGAGTAGGTCGGTTTGGCTCATGGTTTGCCCGAAACGTTGAATCGCGAGGACTTATAACGGGAAACGCGCTGCCCCGCCATAGCGCGGGGCGGCGCTCGGCCCCGTGTATCCGTCGGCGCGGCTTTCGGCGCGGGCCTCATTTGTCGCTAGAATGCCGGCTTTCTCCGCTTCCCGAGACCCGCATGGATCGTCCGCAATTCAGCCCCGCTTTTCTCCATCCGCGCTTCTGGTTGCTCTGGCTCGGCCTTGGGCTGCTCTGGCTTGTAGTGCAATTGCCGTATGCGGCGCTGCTCGCCCTCGGTCGCCTTGGCGGAGCGGCGATGTTGCGTCTGGCGGGGTCGCGTCGGCGCATCGCGGCACGCAACCTCGAACTGTGCTTCCCCCATTTGTCGGAGAGCGAGCGAAAGGCGCTGCTGGAGGCCAATTTCGCCTCCATGGGCATCGCCTTCTTCGAAATGGCGATGAGCTGGTGGTGGTCGCGCGAGCGGCTCGCCCGGCTCGCTCATATAGAAGGGATCGAGCACCTGCAGCAGGCCCAGGCGCAGGGACAGGGGGTGATCCTGATGGCGCTGCACTTCACTACGCTGGAGATTGGCGCCGCGCTGCTCGGCCAGCGCCACACCATCGACGGCATGTACCGCCAGCACAAGAACCCGGTGTTCGACTACGTGCAGCGCCGCGGTCGCGAGCGGCACAACCGCGACGCTACCGCCATCGAGCGCGAGGACGTGCGGGCGATGCTCAAGGTACTGCGCGCCGGGCGGGCGATCTGGTACGCGCCGGACCAGGACTACGGCGCCAAGCAGAGCCTGTTCGTGCCGCTGTTCGGAATCCCCGCCGCCACCGTCACCGCCACCAGCAAGTTCACCCGGCTCGGCCGCGCGCGCGTGGTGCCCTTCACCCAGGAACGTCTGGCCGATGGCAGCGGCTATCGGCTGACGCTGCACCCGCCGCTGGCGGATTTCCCCGGCGAGAGCGAGGAAGCCGACTGCGCGCGCATCAACACCTGGGTCGAGCAGGCGGTAAGCGAGTTGCCGCAGCAGTACCTGTGGGCGCATCGGCGTTTCAAGACGCGCCCGCCGGGGGCGCCTAAGCTCTACTCCTAAAGTCCCCAGGATGAGCCATGAGTGAAAGCAAAGCCGCGCCGGTCACCGGACTGATCCTTTCCGGCGGTGGCGCCCGGGCGGCCTACCAGGTCGGCGTGCTGGCGGCGATCGCCGACCTGTTGCCGGACACCGCGCGCAACCCGTTCCCGGTGATCGTCGGTACGTCCGCCGGGGCGATCAACGCGGTCGGCCTGGCCTGCGGCGCGCTGCATTTTTCCGAGGCGATCCGCAATCTCACCCAGGTCTGGCAAAGCTTCCATTGCGCCCAGGTGTACCGCAGCGACTGGCCGGGCGTGCTGCGCCAGGCCGGGCGCTTCGTCTCCAACGCATTGTTCGGGCTCGGCGGTACGGCGCCGGTGGCGTTGCTGGACAGCGCGCCGCTGCGTGAGCTGCTGGCCGAGCGGCTGGATTTTTCCGGGATCGCCGCGGCGGTGGCGCGCCGTCAGTTGCGCGCGGTGGCGGTCTCCGCGTTCGCCTACGAGTCGGCGCAGGCGGTGACCTTCTACCAGGGCCGCGCCGCCATCGATCCGTGGTTTCGCCATCGCCGCGTCGGCGTGCCGACGCGCCTGGACGTCGAGCACCTGATGGCCAGCGCGGCGATTCCGTTGATCTTTCCGCCGGTGAAGATCAACCGCGAATACTACGGCGACGGAGCGGTGCGCCAGTCGGCACCGATCAGCCCGGCGCTGCACCTGGGCGCGACGCGGGTGCTGGTGGTCGGCGTCAGCGGCAAGTCGCGTGGCAGCCTGGACGACGTGCAGATCGACAGGCCGCCCGTGGCGCGCAGCCAGCGCCCACCAAGTCTGGCGCAGATCGGCGGGCACATGCTCAATAGCACCTTCATCGACAACCTGGAAAGCGACATCGAGCTGCTCAAGCGGCTCAACTACATGGGCGCGCTGGTGCCGGACGACGTCCGCCGGCGCGGCCTCGGACTGAAGCCGGTGGAGGTTCTGGTGGTGGCTCCGAGCAAGCCGCTGGACCAGATCGCCGCGCGCCACCGGCGCGAGCTGCCGGCGGCGTTGCGGGTGTTCCTGCGCGGTCCCGGCGCGACCCGGGCGAGCGGCGCGGGGGTGCTCAGCTACCTGCTGTTCGAGGCCGGCTACTGCAACGAACTGATCGAGCTGGGCTACCAGGACGCCATGGCGCAGAAGGCGGAACTGCTGCGCTTTCTCGCCCTGGAGCCGAGCGTCGAGGCCCAGGCGTCCACGCGCTGAGCGCGCTTCAGGCCAGCACGCCGTTATGGAAGTCGCGTAGCGCCTGCTCGATTTCCTCGCGGCTGTTCATCACGAAGGGTCCGTACTGCACGATCGGCTCGCCCAGCGGCCGGCCGGCGAGCAGCAGCACGCGCGCGCCCTGGTCGCTCGACAGGCGCAGCTCGCCCTGTTCGGAGAGCCGCGCCAGGCGTCCCCGGATCACCTCGGCCGGCGCGTCGCCGGCGACCAGCAGCGTGCCTTCATAGACGTAGAGCATCGGCCGCAGGCCGTCGGCGAGGCGCAGGTTCAGCTCGACGCCGGCCGGTATCACCAAGTCGAACAGGTGAGGCTCGCTGTGCGGACGCTGCACGACGCCGTCGAGCTGCCGCTCGCCGTCGTCGAAGCGACCGGAGATGACCTTCACCTCGACGCCGCCTGCAGTGCGCAGGCGGGGGATTTCCGCGGCATCGAAGTCGCGGTAGCCGGGCTCGCCGAGCTTGTCCTTGCCCGGCAGGTTCAGCCAGATCTGGAAGCCGCGCATGGCACCCTGTTCCTGCTCGGGCATCTCGCTGTGGATCACGCCGCGTGCGGCGGTCATCCACTGCACGCCACCGCTCTGCAGCAGGCCGACGTTACCCATGTGGTCTTCATGGCGCATGCGCCCTTCGAGCATGTAGGTGATGGTCTCGAACCCACGGTGCGGGTGCGGCGGGAAGCCGGCGATGTAGTCGTCCGGATCGTTGGAGCCGAACTCGTCGAGCATCAGGAAGGGATCGAAGCGCTCGATGCCGGCGCCGCCGATCACGCGGTTCAGACGCACGCCGGCGCCGTCGGATGCCGGTTGGCCGATGTGCTGGGCGATCACGCTGCGAAACGAAGTCATGGGAATCTCCGCGAAAAACAGACGTGCATCGTAAGCGAAGGATTCGATTCGATGGTTGCGATTATCGCGGGATAACTATCGAAGAACTGGATAGTTCAGGGGCCGCCCCCCCCGCCGCCCGGGGGGCGGGGGGGCACCGCGCTCGGCACGTCGCGCGCCCCCGG